>JAEUQZ010000006.1 GCA_016788965.1 Anaerolineae bacterium
GCCAGGGCGATGCTGACTTCCAGGATGCGGTCGAGATCAATATGTTTGGTGCGAGGCATGGCTGACCTATTTCAATTGGCGCTTTGCTCCGGCGATGGCGCGGCTCATGGCCGCGGCGGGGTTTTCCAGCGTGGGGCCATGACCGACGGCCAGCCGGGTCGGCTGCCATTTTAGCAGGGTTTCGGCGCTGTGGGTGGCGGTTTCGCGGTTCCAGGTCGCCATGGCCGGGAAGGGGAAGAGTAGCCGGAGTGTGCCGCCGGTTGAGATGCCGGCTTTGGTGCTGTAGGCGTCACCCGCGATGAGCGTGCCGTCGCGGTGGTCGAAGAAGGCGAGGTGGCCGGGGGTATGGCCGGGGGTGGCGATGGCTTCCAGCGAGCCGATGCGGTCGCCATTGGCGAGCAGGCGGGTGGGACGAGTCGAACAGGTGGGATAGCCGCCGCGCAGAGGGGTCTGGGGTTCGGCGGGATCGAGGGCGCGGTCGCCTGTGAGGAAGCGGGCATCGCGGGCAGAGATGGCGACCTCGGCATCGGGCAGACGGGCGTGGAGGGCGTCCAGCGAGCCGACGTGATCGATGTGGGCGTGGGTGAGCAGGATGCGGCGGATGGGCGCGCCGAGGGAGTCGGCGGCCTGAAGGATGGCGCTGGCGGAGCCGGACATGCCGGTATCGACGAGGGTGAAGCCATCGTCTTCGCGGACGAGGAAGCAGTTGAAGGCCGTCCAGCGGGTAAGCTGGATGAGGTGGCTGCCGTGGGTGGTGATCTTCATGGTGGGTACTCCGCTGGTGAACTAATGTAGTTAGTTTATAAACTAAAGTTATTAGTTTGTCAAGAGGGGAATTCTACCACAGAGGCACAGAGGACACAGAGGAATACGGAGGGGATAGACAAAGAATTCTGAACCGCAAAGACGCAAAGGACGCAAAGAGGAATACGGAGAGGGTAGGGGTGGAGCAGGGTAGGGCAGGCGCTCAGGCGAGTGCCTGCCCGGAGATGGCGCGATAGGGCTATTTCGGGAGTTCAGCGACGAGTTTGACCGTGCCTTCGCCGATACCCGCGTAGGTGGTCATGACCAGGGTATAGGTTCCGGTCACTTCCGGTGTATAGGTCAGGGCCGCATTGCCGGCTGGTTCGCCCGGAAGATCATCATTGTTGCCGATCAGCGGTGTTCCATCGGGAGCGAGCAGGACCAGCACTGGATCCATCCAGGGCGCTTTGAAGCCCACGCTTGTGTTGACTTTCCAGACTTCACCGACCTTCAAGTCCACGCTGAAGTGATAGGTTTCACCCGGATGCACGGGGACGGTCAGCCGTTCATTGAGGACGAGCGTGCCAGCAGGCACGACGGTGGGGGCCACCAGCGCCATGTAGTCGAGATAGTGCTGGGCGGCCAGGGCCGCATCACCGGCAGCGGCATCCACATCGCCCATAAAGAGCGTGACCAACGGAGAAGTGGCACCCAGTTGAGCGGTTTCATCCAGGTAGCTGTTGGCATTGGTCAGTTCTTGGCCGAAGAAACTTGACATTGCCATGTTGAAGACGATGCCGGGGTTCTTGGGATCGAAGGCAGCGGCTTTTTCGTAGTCTGCGGCGGCATCATCTGGTTTTTGCATCCAGTAGTTGACACCCCAACGGATGATCCTGACGGAGGCATTATCGAGTCCGAGGGCAATGGCATGATCCACGTTGGTGAGCGCCTGGCGGAACATCCCAGCCTGCATGAGGTAGTAGGCGGAATAGACGTTGGCCCAGGCGTCATCGGGATTGGCCTTGAGGACCTGATCGTAATGGGTCAAGACATTCTCAAAGGCCTTGCCGCCGAAGCGGTGGAGCATGAGGAAATTGATTTCGGCCATCGCCATGAAATCACCGGCGCGGAGGGCGGCCTCAACGCCGCTCTGGTAGGCGATGAACTCATCCGGTTTGATCTGGATGGCACACTGATAGGCGGCCAGCGCAGCCGTAAAGTCCTCGGCCTGCATGAGCTGATCCGCTTCCTTGAGATAGTCCGTATTGGGATCACAGACGGTGGATTGGCCGGTGGCTGTGAGGGGAAAAACGAAGAGCAACATCAGGAAAAGAACGCCAGCGAATGCAGAAACAAGTTTACGGGACACGATTCATGCCCTCCTTGTCTGGCAACCAGCAAAACGTACTCCTTGTTACGTATTATATAAAAAAAAGAAATCACGGTCAATTATTACTCATATGAACATGGACTGAGGCCGGGGCGGTTTTGCGTGGGGGGCGGGATTGGGGTCTAATTCGGGGCATCGGATCATCAACGAAAACAGATCATGAGCAGACCTGATTTCCGGGCGGAAGCGGCCGCGCTGCGGGACCCCTTGATCGCGCGGCGCCGGGAAATTCACCAGCATCCTGAGATCGCATTTGAAGAAGTCCGCACCGCCGGGATCGTCGCGCGGAGGCTGGTCGAGCTGGGGTTAGAAGTGCAGACGGGGGTGGGGCGCACCGGGGTGGTGGCGCTGCTGGAGGGGGAGCGTCCCGGCCCGACGGTGCTGCTGCGGGCGGATATGGATGCGCTGCCCGTCCAGGAAGAGAACGCGGTCGAGTACCGGTCGCTGACGGCGGGCAAGATGCACGCCTGCGGGCATGATGGGCATACGTCGATTCTGTTGGCGGTGGCCGAGATGCTGACGCGCCACCGGGAGGAGATGGCCGGGCGGATCAAGTTCGTGTTCCAGCCTGCCGAGGAGATCGGGCAGGGGGCGGCGGCGATGGTGGCGGACGGGGTGCTGAACGATCCCGCGCCGGAGGTGGTGCTGGGGCTGCACCTGTGGAATGAACTGCCGGTGGGCGAGGTGGTGCTGACGCCGGGGGCGTTCATGGCGGGGGCAGAACGCTTCCGCTTGCGCGTGGAGGGCAAGGGGACGCATGGGGCGCTGCCGCACCAGGGGCATGATCCGATCCTGGCGATGGGGCACATCGTCACGGCTCTGCAAAGCATCGTCAGCCGGAACGTGCCGCCGCTGGACACGGCGGTGATTTCGGCAGGGCGGATCGCGGGCGGGGAGGCGTTCAACATCATCCCGCAGCGGGTGGAACTGCTGGGGACGATCCGCACCTTCAAGCGGGAGACTCGGCAGCAGGTGGTCGAGCGGCTGGAGGCGCTGGCAACGCATACGGCGCGGGCGCTGGGCTGCACGGCGGCGCTGGAGGCGCAGACGGTGGCGCTCTCGGTGCTGAACGATGCGGGAGTGATCGGGCGGCTGCGGGGGTGCTTCGAGCGGGTCGCGCCGGAACTGCGGCGGCATGAGGCGTACCGGACGATGGTCTCCGAAGATGTTTCGTATCTGATGGAGGGGCGGGCGGGGGCGTACTTCTTCGTGGGGTCGGCGAACGCGGCGCGGGGGCTGAATTACACGCACCATCACCCGCGCTTCGACATCGATGAAGACGCGCTGGTGATCGGGGCGGGGCTGCTGGCCTCAGCGGCGGCGGAGTGGGTGATGGAAGAGAAGATTTAACCACAAAGACACAGAGGATGCAGAGGAAGACGAGAGAAGATATGCTCGATCATGAGATTCATATCGAGGTGGTGAACCGGCTGCCGCATCTGCTGCGGACGCTGACCGAAGTGCCGGGCATCTCCGGGATGGAGGACGGCATTGCCCGGACGCTGAGCAAGCTCCTGGGGGCTTATGCGGACGCGGTGGAGATCGACAGTCTCGCCAACGTGATCGCGCGGTTCGGGGACGGGTCGTATCCACGGGTGGCGGTGCTGGCGCACAGCGATACGGTGGGGATGCTGGTCAAGCGCGTGCAGGGGCAGATGCTCGGCATGGTTCCGGTGGGCGGGGTGAACCTGAAGGCGCTGCCGGGAGCGGCGGTGCGCGTGGGCGATCTGCCGGGGGTGGTGACGGTGCGCTCGCAGCATCAGGCGCAGCCGGGCGATATGGCGGTGAAGGACGCGGACGACATCGCCATCGACATCGGGCCGGGGCAGGAGGTGGCCGTGGCGACGCCGATCACCTATGCGCCGCAGAGCCAGGTGATGGGGCATCACTTCGCCGCGCCGTACCTGGACGACCGGGCGGGCTGCGCGGCGCTGGTGGAATTGGCGCGGCTGCTGCCGGCGGCGCATCCGGGGACGGTCTATCTGGTGGGGACGGCGCAGGAGGAGACGACCTGCCTGGGGGCGTATCACGCGCTGCACGCCATTCAGCCGCAGGCGGCCTACTTCGTGGATGGGACGGTGAGCTACGATACGCCGGAGACGCACAGCCGGGGCATGGTGGCGCTGGGGCAGGGGCCGGTGCTGGCGACGTTCCTGTATACCAGCGGCTCGAAGGGCTGGCATGTGCATCCGAAGCTGGACGCGCATCTGCGGCAGATTGCGGCCGAGTTCGAGATTCCGATTCAGAACGACGCGGTACATGGCCTCATCAGCGACTCGCGGATGGCCGGGTGGCTGGGCATCCCCAGCGCGGTGATCGGGCTGCCGATGCGGGGTAAGCACAGTCCGCTGGAGGTGATGAGCCTGGATGACGCGGCACAGGCGGTAGGATTGCTGTTGGAGGCGCTGCTGCGTCCGCTGCCTGATCTGGCGCGAGGGTAGGGGAGGGAAAACAAAAGACGAATTGAACCACAGAGACACAGAGAACACAGAGGAATACGGAGGGGGTGGGGAAAAATCTTAACCGCAAAGACGCAAAGGGCGCAAAGAAGAAATACGAAACGAACTGCCAAGACGCCAAGAGCGCCAAGATATTGGGGAGGGGTGGGACAAGTAGCCCGCTCGCGGCGGGCTGATGGAAGGGTCAGGTGGGGAGGAAGGCGCGAAGCTGGGGCATGTGCATGTCGGTGATGTGGCGCTGGTAGGAGTTCACGAGGAAAGATCCGAGGGATACCTCGCCGCCGAAATCGGGCAGGGGGATGGTGCAGTCCAGGTCGGCAGGCTCAAGGCTGCGGAGGAAGGCTTTGTTGCCTTCGAGGGCGGCCAGGAGGGCGGCGCGGAAGGCGGGAAGTGGGGCGTTCTGGTATTCCGATATCCAGTAGGGATCGTGGAAGAGGACGGGGACGGCGTTGGCTCCGGCCAGGAAGAAGCCGGCCTGAAGCGGCGTGCGGTTCCAGGCGCCGATGACGTGGGAAAGCACCTGGCGGGGCGTCCAGCCTCCGGTAGAGGCAGGGTTATCGAGGGATAGGTTCGCGAGGATAGATTGGTAATCGCCCCAGGCGGCGTCGATGATTCCGGTCAGGTGGTCGAGGGTAACGGTGGTCATGGGCAAGTTCCTCCATATTGGTTCTGATCTAACGACGAACGAGGTGGGGCGAAATCGACAGGCATCGCACCCCATGACGAAAACCCAATGCAATACCACCACAGAGGCACAGAGGACACGGAGAGTGGAGGATTCTCAGAAAAGGCATTGAACCGCAAAGACGCAAAGGGCGCAAAGAATACGCAGAGAATGTTTCGTGTAGTCAGTAGGAATAAGGGAAAATGCCGATCAACAAAGCACTGCAAGAGACTCTCGATTCAGTAGCGTTAGTGAACGACCAGGATACGCTGTGGGGACAGCTAAGGCGTTTACTAACGGCGCACGCGCCATCCAGCGGGGCATGGCTGCCCGGCGCGATCATCGACGAGATGGAGGCTATTGCCGGAACACTCGGATTCGAGAAGCGGTTTCAGAGGCAGATCGGGACGACGGGCGGAGCAGGCATCAGCCTGGGGGCGGATCATCCCCAGCCCGATCTGGTGATCTTCGCGCACATGGATCGCCCGACGTACCGGGTGAAATCAGCGGGGGACGGGCTGCTGTATCCAATCTGCGCGAACCGCTTCACGCAGGGAACAAGTCAAGCGCGGGCGAAGGCGCTGCGGTTCATCGACGGGCGGGTGCAGGTGGCCGCGCGGGGCTGGTTGTATTCCAGCCGGGAGGCGAGCGGCGATGTGCTGCGCTTCGAGACCACCGAAGGGCAGTTAGGCTGGCAGGACTATATCACGCTGGAGGTTGAACCCGTGCTAAGCGACGGGATCATCACCGGGACGGGGCTGGATAACTGCCTGGGGGTCATCACGACGCTGGGGGCGCTGGCCGGACTGCGGGCGCTGGAGGATCAGCTCCGCGCCGAGGGGAAGCGCATCCTGGCCGTTTTCACCGATCTGGAAGAGGGCAACCCGGAGGCGTTCTTCGGGCATGGCGCAGCGCGGACGATGTACGCTGTCCCACCGCCGAAGCGCGGCTGCCTGGTGATTGACGCACAGACGGTCAATCCCGACGGCGTTCCGGCGATGGGGCAGGGGGATGCGTATGGCTCGGTCTCGGCCTGGGGGCGGGGATCGGTCGTGCCGCCGAACGCGCTGGCGCTGGCAATCGATCTGGCCGGGGAACTCAATGCGGCGCGGCCGGGCACGGTGCAGATGAACACAGGCTATCTGAGCCGCAGCGACGATATGGCGCTGAGCCGCTGGACGCACATCCTGGGGATGAGCGGCCCGCCGATGCTGCACGCGCATACCGATCACGAGACCGCTCGGCTGGACGATGTGCCGGATGCGATGGTATGGCTGGCGCATCTGGCGGCGGCGCTGGTTTCGGAGGAGGCGGCGCGGCGGTATGCGGTGGGTTAGGGATTGGGGATTAGGGAAGACAAGACGAACCGCAGAGGACGCGGAGAACGCAGAGATCATACGGAGAGTGGGGGGATATACAGAGCAGTTGTCCATGAAAGGGAATTACGACACAAAGGGATGAAAATGGGCGGGGAGAGTCGGTGGGGCGACGCCGAGGGATGAAATCCCCCCGGCTAGGCGAAGACCACCCCCTCCAGGGGTTCTGGCTAAGTGAGGTGCTGTTATTCAAGGGGAAATCCCGGACGCTCCCTAGAGGGACTTCCTTCGGTCGCAGAATGGCGTCCCTACCAACACAGTGTTTGAGGGAAGCGAGGAGCTATTTTCAAGGGAGCTAAGTCAGCGTCGCTGCCGGATTTCGCCGTCGTCGTCCAGATAGTCCGCCATGGATTCCTGATCGGAATCGACGGCGGCGAGGCGGTGTTTCAGTTCAATGAGTTCGTCATCGCTCAGATCGCGCAGCAGGCTATCGAGGCGACGCCCTTTGGCCTTTTCTGGCTGGGTTTCGCTGTCTTTCATGCGCCAGACGGTGATGGTCCCGACGGTCGCCAGGAACAGCAGCACCGCTGCCAGCGCGACATGGGCGGATGTCAGATCTCCTTGCAGCCCGGCAGCGATGAACAGGGCGGCTAACACGATGGCCGAGAGAAACCACAAGAACATGGTCAATGCTCCGCGCCGTTCTTCGGACATAGTTCCCTTCCTAGTGGGTGCAGCTTTTCATGCCCTTTATACGTGATCGCGCCAGAATAGTTTCTTGCGGCAGGCCAAGAAAAATCGAACGGCCACGAGGTCAGGGGTTAGGGAAGGCGGAAGGCAAATACAAGCGAAAGGAAAACCAGCGCAGAAGATGAAGAAAGAAACCAAATGCGGCGTGACTTGTTTGACATTTTAGGAAATATTAAGTAAGTTCGTAGCCGGGTTTTCCCCAAATGAAACCGCATTTTTAAGAGGTTCCAAGGAGATAGTTCAAGATGAAGCACAGCAAGTGGATGCTGACCCTGGTCATCCTCAGCCTGCTGCTGGCCGTTTCGCTTTCGACGGCAGTGGCGCAGGATGCTCCGCTCAAGGTTGTCCTCGTCGTCAACGGCGTGCTGGGCGACAAGTCGTTCTTCGACTCGGCGCAGCGCGGCGTGGATCGTGCCCTGGATGAATTCGATATCGAAGTCAACAGCATCGAACTGGGCATCGACCCGGCCAACTGGGAAACCGGTCTGGATGATGCCATGGCCGATACCGAGAGCTATGACATCCTGATCGCCGGGACGTTCCAGATGATCGATTTCATGGCGAAGCGGGCGCATCTGTATCCCGACAAGACCTATATGTTCTTCGATGCGCCGATGCCGTATGAAGACACGGCCGTGTGCGTCGAAGGCTGTAAGAACGTCTACTCGGTGCTGTATGCCCAGAATGAAGGCTCGTTCCTGGCGGGCGTGTACGCAGCGGCAATGACGGCCAGCGGCATCGAAGGCACGGATGAGGGCGCGGTCATCGGCGCGGTTGGCGGCCAGGACATCCCGGTCATCAACGACTTCATCGTCGGCTACGAACAGGGCGCTTGCCTCGTGAACGCCGAATCGCAGGTGCTGGTGCAGTATGCCGGCAGTTGGAACGATCCGGCCCGCGGTAAGGAAATCGCGCTGGCGATGTACGAGCAGGGCGCGGACATCGTCTTCCAGGTGGCCGGCGGCACGGGCGTGGGCGTGTTCGAGGCGGCTGAAGAACAGGGTCACTTCGCCATCGGCGTGGACTCGGATCAGGCGACGATCATTCAGGACACCAATCCTGAGCAGGCCGCCCGCATTCTGACCAGCATGTTGAAGAACGTCGATAACTCGCTGTATCGCGGTATCGACCTGTTCATCCAGGGCGAACTGCCCGTTGGGACGGCGGAAGTTCTGGGTATCGCTGAAGGTGGTGTCGGTCTGGCCTACAACGACATCTACACCGAAAGCACCCCGCAGGAAGTCCAGAACCTGATCACCGCGGTCGAAGCCGCTGTGATCGACGGCGCGATCACCGTTAACACGGTCTTCGGCGCGGAAGATGAAGTGGCGAAGGTCGGTCAGGGCTGCGCGGCCATGCCCGCCGTTGAATTCGATCTCGAAAAGGCCATGATGGGGAGCTAGTCCCGCTGGCTGGAATTGAATCAGGGGGCGGCGCTGCTGCCCCCTGATGTGACACACCGCCGCGCGGCGGTGTGCTTTTATCCCTCACCGCACGAGTCAGGGGGTTGGGGTAGGGGGATGCAATGCTCTGAAATCCCCTCCTGACAATCCTGGACTCATGAATATGCCTCTTTTAGAAGCTCAACATATTGTCAAAGTCTATCCGAACGGCGTGGTCGCCAACAACGGCGTGTCGCTATCGGTCGAGCAGGGCGAGATACATGCCATCGTCGGCGAAAACGGCGCGGGCAAATCCACCCTGATGAAAATGCTTTACGGCCTGGAAATCCCCACCTCCGGCCAGATTCACCTGCGGGGGCAGCCAGTTCACATCGATAACCCGCACAAGGCCATCGCGCTGGGCGTCGGCATGGTGCATCAGAACTTCATGCTGGTGGACAGCTTCAGCATCGCGGAGAACATCGCGCTGGGGATGGAGCCGGGCGGCGGGATCACGGTGGATCGGGCGAAGGCCATTCAGGATGTCGAAAAATTATCGATCACTTACGGCCTCCAGGTCGATCCGCGGGCGCGGGTGGATCGCGTGCCGGTGGGGATGCGGCAGCGCGTGGAAATCCTCAAGGCGCTGTATCGTGGGGCGGAAATCCTGATCCTGGATGAGCCGACGGCGGTGCTGACTCCGCGCGAGACCAACGACCTGTTCGCGGCCATCCGTAACCTGATTCACGAGGGCAAGACGGTCATCTTCATCACGCACAAGCTGCGCGAGGTGATGGAAATCTCCGACCGGGTGACGGTTATGCGCGACGCGCGCACCGTCGGGACGGTGCAGACCAAAGAGACCAGCATCCCGGCGCTGGCGCGGATGATGGTCGGGCGCGAGGTGTTCATGGTGGTGGATAAGCCGCCCGTGAAACGCGGCCAGCCTGTGCTGCAAGTCCACAATCTGACCTATGCCAATGAAGCCGGGCGGGCGCTGGTCAACCGGGTGAGCTTCAATGTGTGCCAGTACGAAATCCTGGGGATCGCTGGCGTCGAAGGCAACGGGCAGACTGAACTCGTCGAGGTACTGACGGGTCTGCGGTCGCCGACGGCGGGAGACGCGATGGTGGATGGCAAGTCGGTGCTGGGGCAGGGGCCGCGCCGCGTCCGCGAAGCCCGCGTGACGCATATTCCCGAAGACCGCCTGACCAACGGCGTTGCCCGCGATGCCAGCATCAGCGACAACCTGATCATCGACCGCTACTACCGCGATCCGTTCGCGGCCAGGGGTTTGCTTAGCCTGAACTCGATCCGCAAGAACGGGGTGGCGCTCATCAAGCAGTTCAGCATTCTGGCGCAGAGTTCCGAAGTGCCGGTCGGGTCGCTTTCCGGCGGCAACATGCAGAAGGTGATCGTGGCGCGGGAGTTCTCGTCGTCGCCGCGCCTGCTGATCGCCGCGCAGCCGACGCGCGGCGTGGACATCGGCGCCATCGAGTTCATTCACCAACAGTTGGTGGACAAGCGCACCGAAGGGCTGGCGATCCTGCTGGTCTCCGCCGATCTGCAGGAGGTTATGAAACTGGCCGACCGCATCATGGTCATGTATAACGGCGAGATCGTCGCCATGCTGCCGAACAGCGCGGATCTCACCGAAGAGAAATTGGGCCTGTACATGCTGGGCGCGGCGCGTCAGACCCCGGCGGAACTGGAGGCAGCTCTATGACGCCGATCCGGAACCTGCGCGGGCTGACGCTGATCGCGGCGTCCCTCGTCATCGCAGTCCTGTTCACCTTCTTCATTCTGACGCGGTTGTTCGGCGGGGCGACGCTGAGCGAAACCCTCGCCAACATCGGGGCCAGCCCGGACGCGCCCGGCCTGCTGTTCGTCAACGCGTTGGTCGGGATCAGCGTGGCGCTGTTCGTGATCCAACTGCGCTGGAACGCGCTGCGGGTGGTCATCACGGTGATCGTGGCGCTCATCATCGGCTACGGGGTCACGGCGCTGTTCAACCTGGACTCGGCGGCGCGGTTCACGCGCGGCGAATTCAAGGTGACGCTGATCTCCGACGCCGAGGCCGTGGAGAACGATCAGGTCGATCTGCAATACGGCCGCTCGCGGGGCGATGAGTTCAACAAGCCGGGAGCGCGGGAGCCGGTCACACAAGCGGCCTACACCTTCGAGGGCAAGAGCGGCGATGTGGTCAGCATCCTGGGCATTGCCGCCAACCGCCGCTCCGAGATCGATATGCAGTTGGCGCTGCTCGACCCGGTTGGGGAAACGCTGGCATCGGCCACGACGGTCACACCGGAACTGATCGAACGCTTCAAGGACGACGATGTCCGCACCGAACGCGATGCGGTCATCGCCGATTTCACGCTGCCCGCCGACGGGGTGTATACCATCGTGGCAGAGCCGCAGCCCGTCCCCGGCGATGTCACTGTGAACGAGACCGTTTCGGCGACCAACCTGGCTTATGACGCATTCCTGCTCGGCCCATTGGGACGAGTCAACCGCTGGGCAGTCTGGATTCAGGATGCGCTGACGCTGATCCTGATAGGTCTGGCGATTGCCATCGTGTTCCGGGCACAGCAGTTCGCGCTGGGCGCGGAAGGGCAGTTGTACTTCGGGGCGCTGGTCTCCGGGGCGATTGCGCTGAGTTCGAGCAATCTGCCGCCGATCCTGGTGATCCCGCTGGCGCTGCTGGGAGCAGTCACGGCGGGGTTCCTATGGGGTTTGCTGCCGGGCATCCTGAAAGCCTATCTGGGGGCGAACGAACTGTTGGCGACGCTGATGCTCAACACGATTGCCACGCGCTTCTACGAGCTGGTGCTGACCTTCCAACTCAAACCGCCAGACGCGGGCTATACCGCCTCGGACGATTTCCCGGTCGCGGCGCAGTTCCCGCAGATCGTCAGCGGGACGCAGGTGACGGTGGCGATCTTCCTGGTGATTGCGGCGGTGGTGATCGTCTGGCTGCTCATCAACCGGACGCCGCTGGGCTACGAAATCCGCATGGTCGGGGCCAACCGCAAGTTCGCTGATTATGGCGGCGTCAACACCAAGCGGACGATCATGCTGGCGATGGCCGTCAGCGGTCTGGTGGCCGGGCTGGCTGGGGCGCACCTGAGCATGGGCATCCACCGGATGCTGATCCTGAACATCTCGTTGGGGCTGGCCTTTGAAGGGATCGTGGTGGCGCTGCTGGCGCGGAACGATCCGCTGGTGATCCCGTTCACCGGGCTGCTGTACTCGTATCTGCGGGCGGGGGCGCAGTTCATGGAACGCGATGCCAACGTCAGCTTCGAGGTCGTCCGCATCATCCAAGCCATCATCATCCTGCTGATCACCGCCGAAGCGTTGATCGCGTTCTTCCAGAACCGCCGCGCCATGCAGCGGGCGATCAAGGCCGAAGAAGCCGCCGCCCCCGCCGGGGCAGCCTCGGCACAGGAGAACAAGGCCCATGTTTGAGAATGTCATCCAGAGTATTTTCAGCGCGGCCTTCCTGGCCTCGATCCTGCGGGTGGCGACGCCGATCCTGCTGCCCTCGCTGGGGGCGTTGGTCTCCGGGCAGGCGGGCGTCACCAACATCGGTCTGGAAGGGACGATGCTGACGGCGGCCTTCACGGGTGTGGTCGTGAGCGCGTATTCGCAGCAGTGGTTCGGGCTGGAGACGGGCCTCGTCGTCGGGCCGTGGTTGGGGTTGGCCGCGGGGGTGCTGGCGGCGATGCTCCTGGCGCTGCTGCTGGGTTTCTTCCACCTCAAGCTCAAGGCCAATCTGCTGCTGGCGAGTCTGGCGATCAACATCCTCGGCTCGGCGGGCACAGTTGCCATCATGTACGAGCTGACGGGCGACCGGGGCAATACCAGCACGCTGGCGAGCCTGACGATCCCATTCATCCAACTGCCGGAGCAGATCAATCAAATCCCGATCATCGGGCCATTCATCTTCGAGGTGTTCGATAACCAGAGCGCGATGACCTGGGTGGCCTTCATCATGATCTTCGTGGTCTGGTTCATGCTGTACCGCACGCCATTCGGGATGCACCTGCGGGCGTCGGGCGAGAACCCATCGGCAGCCGAGTCAGTCGGCATCCCGGTGATGCGGACGCGCTATATGGCGCTGCTCATCAGCGGCTTCCTGGGCGGGTTGGGCGGCATCCACATGAGTATGGGCTACCTGAACCTGTTCCAGCGGGATATGACCAACGGGCGCGGCTTCATCGCGCTGGCGACACCGCTGCTGGGCGCGAACAATCCGTATGGGACGGGGTTGGCCTCATTGGTGTTCGGCTTCTTCGACGCGCTGGCGATCCGTATCGGCACGCTGCAAATTCCGTCGCAGCTTCCGCAGATGATTCCGTTCATTGCCACGATCATGGCGCTGGTGATCTACGCGCTGCAAACCCGCCAGAGCCAGCGGCTGCGGGCGCTCCGGGCGGCGCAGGGCGAGGGCTTCGATGGCACATACTGGCGCGTACTCCAGCAGTTGAGCATCCTGCATGTGCTGCTGGCGATGGTCGCCATTATCGGCATCTTCATCGGCGTTGCCATCATCGCCGCGCCGAACGGCTTCGGCGGGCCGGAGACGGCCAATCCGCTGGCGCTGGCCTTCCTGGTAGCTTCGATCCTCCTGGCTGCTATCAATACGCCCTTCCTGATCCGCGCCGAGCGCATCCCGGCGCAGGTGTGGCTGAGCGCGGCGGCGGGAACGGTGGCGCTGGGGGTGTATCTGCTGCTGTTCTTCAGCCTGTTCTTCGAGACGCTGCCGGCGCTGGTGCTGGCGCTGGTGCTGGCTTTTGCGGTGTGGATGGTGCTGGGCGGGTGGTATCTGCTGCGGCGGCCACGGTCGAGTCTGGCTGCGGCGTGAGGACCATTGAACCACAGAGACACAGAGAAATACAGAGGGGTTGGGTAAGTCATTCAACACATGAACAAACAGATTTCCAAAGACCGAATCCTCGGCGGGATGTACGGGCAGGCGCTCGGTGATGCCTGGGGGATGCCGGCCTACTTCGACCAGGATCAGACCTGGGCGGCGTTCGGCTGGATCGACCGCTTTTATCCCGCGCCGGATGACCACGAAGTCCATGCCGGTTTGCCGGCAGCCCGGATCACGGATGATTCCGAGCAGGCCTTTTCGCTGGCGCAGGCCTATCTCCAGCATGGCGGTGTGACGCTCGCGGCCACGGTCGAGGCGATCATCGCCTGGTACGACCGCACCGGCGGCGACCAATCCAAGTACGTCGGCCCCAGCACGCGGCGCGGCGTCCTGGCGCTCAAGAAGGGCGTCGATCCGCATGAGGCCGGGCATATGGGCGATACCAACGGGGCGGCTATGCGCGTCTCGACCGTCGGGCTGCTCTACGCGGGCGATCCGATGGGCGCGATTGAAGCGGCCTATACGTCCTGCATCCCGACGCACAATACCAATGTGGCGGTTTCGGGAGCCAGCGCCATCGCGGCGGCGGTGGCGGTCGCCACCCGCCCGGACGCCTCGCTGGATGCGATCATCGCGGCCGGTTTGTTGGGCGCGGAACTGGGCCGCAAGAAAGGCACGCCCTGGCACAGCCCCTCGGTGGCGCGGCGTATCGAGCAGGCTGTCCGCATCGCCCGGCAGGGGACAGATGCCCGCGTCCGGCTGCGGGCGCTCTTCGATGAAGTCGGCACATCGCTGTCGATTGTCGAGACGGTCGGCTCGGCCTTCGGCGTGTTGGTGATGGCCGATGGCGATCCCCAGCAGGCGGCGGTCTATGCGGCCAACCTCTCCGGCGACGCCGATACCATCGGAGCGATTGCCTGCGCGATGGCCGGAGCCTATAAAGGCATAGCGGCCTTCGAGCCGTCGATCATCGAGGCGCTGGATGCCGATCTGGTCATGGCCTCATACCACGTCCGCGACCTGGCCGACGGGATTTACGGGCTGGCGAGCGGTCGATGAAGCCGCGCATCGTCAACATCGGCGATCTGGTGATCGATCTGATCGCCCCGGTGCATCTGCCCATCGTGGCCTTCGACCATCAGGAGTCGAACGGCATCCGCCTGGAGCCGGGCGGGGGCTGCAACTTCGTGCTGATGGCGCAGCGGCTCGGCGCTCAGATCATCGCCGTGGGCGCGGTGGGGGCGGATTCATTCGGCGGCGAACTGCTGGACATCCTCCGCGCCGAGGGGGTGGATACGCGCGGCGTGGATGCCCCGCCGGGATCGACCAGCACGCTGGTACTCGACCTGATCGATCTGGCGCAGCAGAAGCATGTCTTCATCGGTGGGGTGGCGACCGGGCCGGTCATGGCCTACAGCCCGGCCATCGACGCGCTGGTGGCCGAAGGGCAGGCGCTTTTCTGCCAGGGGTATAACCTGCACGAGAAGCGGTTGGTGGAGGTGCTGCCGGCGGCGCTCGACCGGGCGGTGGCGAACGGCATCCCGGTTTATTTCGACTCCGGCCCGACCATCCGCCATTTCGGTTACGATCAGATTCTCCCGCTGATTCAGCGGACGACCTGCCTGATGATGACCGAGGAGGAACTACCGCTGGCGGCCGATGGGCGCAGCGGCGCGGAGGCGTATGCTTTCCTGCTGGCGAACGGCCCGGAGATGGTCGTCGTCAAGCAGGGGCCGGCGGGCTGCACATTGGTGACGGCAGAGGGGTCGCAGTCCGTTCCCGGTTTCCGCGTGGCCGTGAAGGACACGGTTGGGGCAGGAGACTGCTTCGACGCGGCCTTCCTCTATGGGCGGCTGAGCGGGCTGGAACCCGTCCAGGCGGCCCGGCTGGCAAACGCGACCGGCGCGGCTTCCGTGCAGAAGGTCGGGGCGGGGCGGGCCGTTCCCACCCGCGCCGAGGTCCAGGCGGTCCTCGATCAGGCGGGCGATGATCTGCGGGTTCTGTAGGCCGATTCAAGCCAGGGTTGAATTGGGGACAAGACGGACGGGCAGAAGCCCGTCCCTACCAGCCGCCCTGATGAATCATCACATAGATAGGTGAGCGAATCGTATGCTTCAGGCCATCTCCCTGCAAACGCCTCACGGCGAGTCCGTCCTCGATATTACCGCCCAGGTGCGTGATCTGGTCGCGGCCAGCGGCGTGCAGGAGGGGTTGTGCATCCTGACCACGCCGCATACCACGGCGGCGCTGACGCTCAATTCGGCGCTCGACCCGGCCACCAGCCTGGATATCCTCCACGACCTGAACCGGCTCGTGCCCAAGCGCGTCGATTTTCACCACCAGTACGATACGCCTGCCGATGCCGCCGGGCATATCAAGGCGGCGCTGGTCGGGCACAGCCTGACGCTCATCATCAGCGAAGGCCGGCTGCTGCTGGGCAGTTCCCAGTTCGTGCAGTTCTGCGAGTTCGACGGCCCGCGTGAACGGCGGGTTCACTGCAAGATTGTGGCGGGGTAACTCTCGTCTTTCCTTTGTGTTCTCTGTGGTGAAATAAGAAAGGCAGTTGTGTGATGCCCCGTAAAATCATCATCGATACCGATCCTGGCGTGGATGACGCGATGGCGATCTTCTTCGCGCTCAAATCGCCGGAACTGGACGTGATCGGCCTGACCACGATTTTCGGCAACGTCCACACCGATCTGGCGACGGTCAACGCGCTGCGCCTGCTGGAAATCGCCGGGCGGCCGGAGATTCCCGTCGCCAAAGGCGCGGATGATCCGATGGTGCGGGATTACGACGGGCCTGTGCCCTACGTCCACGGCGATGACGGGCAGGGCAATCTGCATCTGCCGCCGCCGGCCGGCCGCGCCGTCGATCAAACTGCTGCCGAGTTCATCGTCGAGCAGGTCATGGCCGCGCCGGGAGAGGTGACGCTCGTGCCGGTCGGCCCGCTGACCAACATCGGGCTGGCGCTGCGGTTGGAGCCGCGCATCGCCCAGAATGTCCGCGAGGTGGTGCTGATGGGCGGGGCGGCTTTCTGCCCCGGCAATGCCAGTCCTGCCGCCGAAGCCAACATCCGCAACGACCCGGAAGCCGCCGATCTGGTCTTCGGCGCGCCCTGGCAGGTGACGATGGTCGGGCTGGATGTGACCCACAACACCATCCTGGGGCCGGATCACATCGACGCCTATGCCGCGCTGGACAACCCCATCGCCCGGCACATCACCCGCATTCTGCCGCATTACCGCAAGTTCTTCGAGGACTGGTATCCGATCCAGGGCATCTACGTCCACGACTCCTCGGCGGTGGCCTATGTGCTCGATCCGGCGCTGTTCAAAGTGGAACGCTATCCGGTGCGGGTGGACTGCACGTCCGGCATCAGCCGGGGCAAGACCTGGCCGGGCACGGGCCGCCGTCTGCTGCCCGACTGGGAAGGCCGCCCGGCCGCCAACATCTGCGTCGAAGTCGATGCCCATCGTCTGGTCGAACTGGAACTGGAACGCATCCGCGCGTGAGGGTAGGGGCGGGCACAATCCGCTCCGTCAGCGAAAGGACATGCCCATGTCCATCGACCGCATGGAACGTGTTCGCCAGCGCACCAAAGCCGCCCTGGTCGAGGCCGCCATCGCTCTGATCGTCGAGCGCGGCTATGATGCCGTCCGCGTCTCGGACATCACCGAGGCGGCAAATTACGGCCGCAGCACCTTCTATGTGTACTTCCGCGACAAGGAAGACCTGTTCTGGAAAATCCTCAAGGCGCAGATGGATCAGCTTGACGCCCGCATCCTGGCGGCGGTGGCCGGAATTCCCTCGCCGGAGCGCGAGCGGCTGGCCTGGGGGATGATCTTCGAGGCGATCTTGCAGGCGCGGCCGTTCTTCTTGCAGATGGACGGGGAACTTTCGCGGCGGCTGCGCCAATTCCAGAAAGATCACCTGATCGCCACCTACGAACGCCAGCTCCGCGAGGGGTTGTATTCGCTGATGCTGGATGTGCCGCCGGAGCTGGCCGCTCGGTTTATCTGCGGCGCGATTCTGGAAATCCTGGAATATTGGATGCACCATCCTGAAATCGGCGATGCCCAGGCCATGGCCGACCAGATGTACCGCCTGGTCTTCCGCCGCGAACCGCCTCAGCCCGCGCGGGTCGAGACGGATAGGGCAGGGGGGTGATCGGTGACCTATCGGATTGGCGTGGAAGATATCGAACCTGGGCAGTGGGTCGCCTGGTGGTTCGAGCGACCCGGCATCACCGGCGGCGGCCGTTCGCTGCCGGAGGCGGTCACGGCTCTGAGCCGGCAAGTTCCGGTGATCCCTGTGGAGCCGATTGACGTGTTCCGGGCGTATCCCAGCCTCGAAGACCCGGATTATCTGGTCAATGCTTTCTTCGAGGACGACCGCCGCCCATTATCCGCCGCGGAGATTGCCGACGGATTGGCGCGGCTGCATGAGTCCCGCGAGCGGCTGCTGGGGTTGATCCACAGCGTCGGCCCGGAGGTGCTGTCCCGTCCTATCGAAGGCGAACGCTTCGAGACGATCCTCGGCATTCTGCGACATGTCGCGGTGGCGGAGTGGTGGTACTGCGACCGGCTGGATGGGGTTCCCGACTGGGCGGCGCTTCCGCAACCGCCGCTGGAGGCGCTGGCCGTCTCCCGCCAGAACACGGAACGTTTCCTGCCGACGCTGGTGGATAGCAACCAGATCGTGACTCTGACCGGGGAAATCTGGTCGCCGCGCAAAGTGCTGCGCCGCACCATCTGGCATGAGGCCGATCACGTCGGTCACATCCAGCAGCGGCTCGATGCGATCATGGGTGGGGCGTGATCCCAGCCACTACTCCCATTTTGAGGTATCTCAACTACACATGATAATAGTGATTATCATAAACTAATCGTTAAATTCAGTTAACCCGACCTCGCGGTAGTCATCATCAGGGGGTTGTGGTACATTCCGGGGCATGACGCGAACTCCCCTGCTCGGCGTTCACACCGACGCCCAGACCTTCACCGACGCCATCGAGACTCTGCTGCGCTGGTCGAGCGACTCGACCGGGCGCTATGTCTGCACCTGTCCGGTCTACACGCTGATGATGGCGCGGGAGCAGCCAGCCGTCCGCACGGCGATCAACGCCGCCGACATGGTGACGGCGGATGGGATGCCGGTGGTCTGGGCGCAGCGCCGCAAAGGTCAGCCGCAGGCCGAGCGGGTGTATGGCCCGGATGTGTTGGAGGCGCTGTGTGCCCGCACGGCCGCGATGCCGATCCGGCATGTGTTCTGGGGTGGGCAGCCCGGCGTGGCCGATACGCTCGTCGAGCGGCTGCGGGGGCGCTATCCCGGCCTGAACGTGGCGGGGGTATTCTCGCCGCCGGTGGCCCCGGTCGGTGACGCGCCTGATCCGGCGGTGGCCGCGCAGTTGAACGCGACGGGCGCAAATGTCATCTGGGTCGGGCTGGGATCACCCAAGCAGGATTTGTGGATGGCGCTGTACCGCCCTACCCTACAGGCTCCGCTGCTGATCGGCGTCGGGGCGGCCTTCGACATGCTGGCGGGAGTCAAGCGGCAGGCTCCGCGCTGGATGCAGCGCAGCGGTCTAGAATGGCTGTTCCGGTTGGCGCAGGAGCCGCGTCGATTAGCCCGGCGCTACCTGGTGTATAATCCTCTGTTTGTATGGCATCTCTTCTGGGAGTTTCGCGCAGAACGGCGCTGATCCAGGGTGGATCGCGCCCTGAAAGCTGAACTATGATGCGCCATTACAGTCTGCGATACCTGTTGTTCCTGTACGCCAGCGATACGCTGATCGTGATCGGGGCGCTGCTGCTGTCCTCGGCCCTGCGGATCAACATCGCGTTTGGAATCCCCGGCGTACCGGAAGCCTTCATCCCCCCTACCCTACTGTATCCCGTGGCGGTGATGATCTGGTTGTTCACCTACAGCCGCGCCGGGGTGTATGGCCCACGGCGCAGCCCCGACCTGCTGCATGAACTCCGCAACCTGCTGATCGGGCACGGGATGGCTGCGCTGATTTTCTTCGGCTGGTTGTACGTGGGCTACCGCGATTTTTCGCGCGTGCAGGCCATTTACTTCATCGGGATATCACTGGCCGCGCTGGCCGCGTACCGGATGGTGGCGCGGCTGTTCGTTCACCGCTACGGGCGGCTCATCAGCGACGCGCGGCGGGTGCTGGTGGTCGGGACGGACGCGAACGGGCTGAACCTCGGCCAGACGGTGGCGCGGTACGATTGGGCGGGGCTGCATCTGGTGGGCTATGCCGAGGTCGATCCGCTGATGACCGACGAGGCCGCCCTCGATCCTGAGATGGTGCTGGGGACGCTGGAGGATTTGCCGCGGCTGGTGGATGACCATCAGGTGAACGAGGTGCTGATCCCGTTGAAGTGGTTCGATGATGCCACGTCGAGCCGGATCACGCAGATCATGCGGCAGTTGGAAGCGCACGCGGTCAACATCCGGCTGGCCCCGGATTACTCCGATCTGGCCTACTTCCAGACTTCGGCGGAGGACTTCAACGGCATTCCGCTGATCGGCATCCGCGAGCGGGTGTTCTCGCCGGGGCAGCGCTTGGTCAAGCGGAGCTTCGATCTGGCGTTCTCCGGGCTGATGCTGCTGGTGAGCAGCCCGGTCATGCTGGCTATCGCGGTGGCGATCAAACTGGACAGCCCCGGCCCGGTGTTCTACCGTCAGAAGCGGGTTGGGGAATACGGGCGGCTGTTCGAGATGATCAAGTTCCGCTCGATGTACGTGGACGCGCCCGATCCAGGGGTGGAGTACGCCAAGTCGCGGCATGATCCGCGGGTGACGCGGGTGGGACGGTTCCTGCGGCGATCCAGCCTGGACGAGCTGCCGCAGTTCCTGAACGTGCTGCGGGGGGATATGAGCGTGGTCGGGCCGCGGCCGGAGGTTCCGGGCTTGGTGAGCCGCTACGAGTGGTGGCAGCGGAAACGCTTCGAGGTTCCGCAGGGGATGACCGGGTGGTGGCAGGTAAACGGACGCTCGGACAAGCCGATGCACCTGCACACCGAGGACGATCTGTTCTACATCCGCAATTACTCGCTGTGGCTGGATGTGCAGATCGTGCTGCGAACTCCGTTCGCGCTGCTGAGCGGCAAGGGCGCGTTTTAAGAAGTTGATAGTTTATAGTTGGTAGTTTATAGAAAAGCTATTAGCTGATAGCTTATAGCTTTTAGCCATGCAGACTGCTCCGGGCAGGGATGATGAGCGAAATGATAAGAATGAGAATCGTGCGATTCTTGAGAATCTGCGATTGATCCGGTGTTGACGACCTCCGCCAGAAGTGCCACTCCGTCCGCCATTTGGTGACACATCCGCAGGCTCCGAAGTGATCCTCACGGGAAGAAATCCCGGTGTTGTGGCGGAAATGGCGGCAATGCCTGACACGCCACCGACGCCGTTTTGTGTCAGTGAGAGAAGAAAAGTTAATAGTTCATAGTTTATAGTTGATAGCCAGAACACACGAATTGTCCGAAATGTCGTCCACGCCGGACGATTGTTGCAGCAATTGCGGCAGTTGCAGAACGGCAATTCTGTGCCAAAGTCCTCGCATGTAAGCAGCTTTTTGCCAGAAGTGCTGCAAATACCGCAAATGCAAATCGGCGAAAAGTTGCAAAAGTTGAAAATGTTGCAGTTGCAACTGGGCGAAATTTGCAACACCGATGGGATGCGATAGTCGCAATCGATAGGTTGTGAAGGTGCGGCGGGGGCTTCATCCCCTCCCCCGACCCCTCCCCGCTTCGCAAGGAGGGGAGCAATACCCCGTATCACCACGATAGCACAAAACGGAGCAGTTAGGGTGACATTATTGTCACTCTTTGCGAAATTGGGGGTGACGGAGGGCCGGAGGCTCAAGCCTCCGTCTGAGGCGGAAAGCCTGCTGAAGGGCAGGGATCAGGGGTTAGGGATTGGGGATTAGGGGTTGGGGATTAGGGAAATGCGGGGCGCGTGGTGAGGGCAGCGTCATCCGGCCATGACGCGGTTTCAGAAAACCAGGCGGGTATGCGGTTGGGGACGCTCTGTTGCAGAGATACAGCCCTCACCCCAACCCTCTCCCGAACGCGGAGTACCGCTGGGAGAGGGGGAAATGCCATAGTCGCGTACTATAAGGTTGTGAAGGTGCGATGCGGGTGCGCCGTGGGCATGATGCATCATGCCCCTACCGTACCCCCTACGATTCCGTGAAGGGTGGTATGATTATTAGTGAATTGAGCAACATGGGGCAGCAGGTGGGTGAGGTGGGGTGTTTTCGGTGAGGGGGAAACCTTTCACCGGGGAGGGCGATGATGCGAAGCAAGCTGCTGGTGGCAGGTTTGCTGGTCGCGCTGGTGGTCATGCCCGTTCAGGCGCAATCGAGCGAGTACCGACTGCGACAGCCCAGCGTCTACGAGCTGGCGCAGCGGATGCTGGAGATCGGGCGAAGCACCGCGACGCTCGGCAGTCCGCCATTCTTCGACCCAGTGACCATATCTGAAATAAGCGCCCTGCTCTTCCATGATTACGAGCAACTGGTTCAGGTTCCTTTCACCGACCTGCTGGCGCTGTATGATGCCATGTCTATCGGGGATGGCGTCTACCCGCGAGATGAATGGGGGCAGGCGATCATCCATAGCTGGCTGAACGCGAATCAGCCCGATCTGAGCAAAGGGGGTCAGATCGGCTTCGCCGACTTCAGAATCGAGGTCATCCCACGCGATTTCAACAGCGATGGTCTGAATGAATACCTGTTGGATGTCACCAAAGGCGGGCCGGTCGACCGGGCGTCCTGCTGGTACGAAGCTGAGCTGGTCGATTATCTGATCGTCCAGCAGAAAGCCGATCAATACCAATTCATCGACCATCCGGTTCCATTTGGAACACTGCCGATTGGAGGTAGTCTTTCCACCTATGGCAAGGCGCACATGATGGAAATCGGGTTCGAGGACATCAATGCCGATGGGCTGCCGGAGTGGCTGGTCCTAAGGGGCGGAGAAAGAGCCGGCGACCCTCGCGAAGGATATATCAATATCGGGAATCTGTATGTCCTAGCGTGGCGGGATGGTCAGATGGTCGATCTGGCAGATGATAGCGCTGATGGCGAGTATCCTCGTTCTCTGACCGACTACAACGAGGACGCGGGGACATGTTTCAGTCCTCATCCCCGCGACATCAGATGGGAATTCAGCAACATCGACGATGACCCGGCACTGGAAATCGTGCAGCGGCAGATATACCTGGATAACTGGTACTGCGAGTCGGTGGAAACGAAGGTGCTGGATTGGGATGCGACGACGGATCACTACCGGCTGCAAGCCACCGAGAAAGGTTTCGCCGCGGAAACCCGACAGTGCGCTCAACGGCAAGCCGAGGAAGCGATGTGGGCGGGCGATTATCCACAGGCGATCAGGCTGTACCGATCAGGAAGCGCCTTACCCGCGCCCGTCCCTTCGTATCTGACAGATGGCAATGGTGAAACCAATGACGAGTGGATCCAGGATGCTGAACGCACGCTGGCTAGTCTCGACGAATATGGCCTGCTTCGTCTGGCGCTGGCGTACATTCTGACGGATCAGCCGGAAAAAGCTCGGATCACGCTGGCGAATTTGCCGGACGGTGCATTCATTTCATCCGCTATGAAAGTCTTCGCCACCCTGCTGCGCGATCACCTCGAATCGCCAGCACGTGCCTGCCTCGCCGCCTACAATCTGTTCACTACATCCTATCCCAACCTGCTGCTGGGACTTACTTTGGAACAGAAGTTCTTCGTAGACCCAGAGTATGCCCCGGAGCGGATCGGCTGCGATGCGCCCCGGATAATCGAAGCTGTGATCGCAGAGCATGGCTTCTCCGCCGAGGAGACGCCGCTGAGTTTCATGGAATCGCTGGGTTTGCCCATTTTCCGAACGATCACGGCGGACTTCGACAATGATGGCGACATGGACTGGCTGATCTGGCTGGACAGTCTGATGCCGCCGTTTGCGGTTGTGCACATGGACAACGGCTACCGGGTTTCAAGACCGCCCATCGATCCGTACCGACAGGCCGAGTCGCTGGATGTATTCCGACTGCCGGGAGAGGCTGGATGGGGCGTGGTGTACTTCGACCAGGACTACTTCCGCCAGGAGTACCTCGGTTTTCTGGATGCACCCCCGTGGGCCTTTGTGTATTACCGCCTGGGTGTTGGTGATCCCATGATTAGTCCCTTTGAGCGGTGCGTTGGGAAAGATCGGTTCAATCCTGTCAAGATGACGATTTGGCGGGTGGACGATGGCGCGTGGTGGAAGATTTTTTCTGAAGGGGTCTGTGCCACCAACTTATCCGAGGCCTTCCCACAGGGTGAAGGTTCAGTTGTGCTGGCTGGGAGTGAAACGGTCTACGAGGATTGGTACAGCGGCGCCGAGGTCAGGAAAAACCTGAACTTCGTTTGGGACCCGAACATCAAGTGGTATGTCATTGTAGTCACCGAAGAAGTCGATCCCGATCCCAATCCGACCCCGATGCCCTACGATCCTCCCAAATACTACTGGATTTGGCAGGCTTACGAGGCGAGGGATTACGCCTTCATCGTGGAGAATGGCGCAGCCCTGATCAATCCTCAGAGCAGCACAGCGGAGGAACGGGGCTGGAGCTATCGCTACTTCCGGGGGCTGGCGCTGGAGGCGCTCGACCGCCCGGAGGAGGCGCTGGCCGAGTATGTGGCGCTGGTCGAAAACGTACCGGACTCGGTATGGGGACAGTTGGCGGCGCTGCATGTCGAGGCGGCGAGGTAGGGATTAGGGATTGGGGGAATGCCGGATGGGCAGAGAAGTCTGCCCGTGCGGAGACGGGGTTGGGATGGCCGATCCCCCTACCCTGACAAGAGGAGGACAGAGGAGCGGGCGGCGGCGAGATAGGACTCCTCGGCGACGCGAGGAGCGCGGTCTGGCTCGACGAAGTCATCGGGCGCGGGGCGGGCGGTATCGATGATGCGATACCAATGGCGACCACGGGGCAGTCTGGGCAGGTCGAAGCCCAGGGGTTCCCAATAGGCGTTGAGCAGGACGTGGATGACGTTCTGTCGCCCATCCAGGTGCAGGCTGAAGGCCAGGCTGTGGGAATCCGCACCCCAGTCGGGCTGGTCGAGGTGGACGCCGTGCCAGGTGAGCAGCGGGCGATGGACGCCATCGGGGGGCAGCCAGGGGGACTCCTGGCGGAAGAGTTCGTGGGTCTGGGTGAAGCGAATCAGCCCGGTCACGAAGCGCAGCAGTCCGGCCTGCCGTTTCAGCGCCGACCAATCCAGCCAGCTTAATTCATTGTCCTGACAATAGGCGTTGTTATTGCCCTGCTGAGCGCGGCGCAGTTCGTCGCCCATGAGCAGCATGGGCGTCCCCTGAGCGATGAACAGGATAGTCAGCAGGTTCCTGATCTGCTGCTGGCGGAGCCGCTCGACGGCGGGATCGTTGGAGGGGCCTTCGACGCCGCAGTTCCAAGTGTAGTTGGCGTCGGTTCCGTCGCGGTTGTGGTCGCCGTTGGCTTCGTTATGTTTGTGGTCGTAGCTGACCAGATCGTTGAGGGTGAAGCCATCGTGACAGGTGATGAAGTTGACGCTGCGGTTGGGGTCGCGGTCGGGCTGGCGGTAGACATCGGTGCTGGCGAGGAGGCGGGCGGCCAGCGCGGAGACTGTGCCGGGGTCGCCTTTGACGAAGCGACGGACATCATCACGGAAGCGGCCGTTCCATTCGGCCCAGCGGTGGCCGATAAATGTGCCGACCTGATAGAGGCCGCCGGCATCCCAGGCTTCGGCGATGAGCTTGGTTCCGGCGAGGATGGGATCGGATTCGATCTCCCAGAGGATGGGCGGGCTGCGGAGGGGTTGGCCCCATTCATCGCGGGCCATGACCGAGGCGAGATCGAAGCGGAAGCCATCGACGTGCATCTCGGCCACCCAATGGCGGAGGCAGTCGATGATGAGGCGGCGGACAATGGACTGGTTGCCGTTCAGGGAGTTGCCGCAGCCGGTGTAGTTGGCGTAGTAGGCGCGGTTGTCTTCCAGGATGTAGTAGGCGCGGTTTTCCAGGCCGCGCAGCGAGAGGGTCGGGCCGCGGTGGTCGCCTTCGCAGGTGTGGTTGAAGACGACATCGAGGATGACCTCGATGCCGGCGCGGTGGAGCGCCTTGACCATATCACGGAACTCGTGTACCGGGCCGAGGGGGTCGCCGCGCGAGCTATAGGCGGCATGAGGGGCGAAGAGCGCCAGCGGCGCATAGCCCCAGTAGTTGCGCTGTCCCTCCGGCGCATCCTGGGCATCGAACTGCTGGACGGGGAGGAGTTCCACGGCGGTGATGCCGAGGGATTGCAGGTAGGGAATCTTCTCGATCAGGCCGACATAGGTTCCGCGCTGGTGGGCGGGCAGGCCAGAGTTGGGATGGCGGGTGAAGCCGCCGACGTGCAGTTCATAGATGACCGAGGTGGAGAACGGCCGCGACAGGGGCAGGTCGTCTTCCCAGTCGTAGCGCGTGGGATCGACGACGATGCCGCGGGGGGCATAGGCGCAGTTATCGCCGGGGCGAACGGCCGCGCCGCGCTCATAACGCCCCATCGCCACCGCGCGGGCATAGGGATCGATGAGGACTTTGCGTCCGTCGAAGCGGAGGCCAGTCTCCGGCTCGAAGGGGCCGTGGGCGCGGTAGGCGTAAACCTGGCCGTCCTTCAGACCAGGGACAAAGATGTGCCAGTAGTAGAAGGTACGGTTGACGCGCGGATCGAGGCGGAGCGTATGGCTGGGACGGAGTGAGTCGGCGTGGTCGAAGAGCAGGAGGTCGATGGCGTCACAGTTCTTGCTGAAGACGCAGAAGTTCACGCCATCCGGGTCAACGGTCGCGCCCAGGGGAAAACTGCGACCGGGTAGGGTTCGCATGATGCACCCCTTTGATGCCGCTGGTTGACTCCACTATACCGCAGGAATGGGGATTGGGGATTAGGGAAATACAAAAGAATTGAACCGCCAAGACGCCAAGGACGCCAAGATCATACGGAGGGGGTGGGGACATACAGATGAGACGCAAAGGGCGCAAAGGAATACAGAGGGAGTTGGGAAACGGCGAGTCCTGGTAGAATCAGACGTAGGGCGTCGATCTGATGGAGGTGGGTCAATGACAGATCGCGTAAAGCTGCCGCCGACGCTGGACGAACTCCGCGCTCAGCGGGAGGAAATCCTGGCGGTGGCGCGACGCAACAAAGCCTTCAATGTGCGCGTGTTTGGCAGCGTGGCGCGGGGGGATGCGGCCGCGGACAGCGACATCGACCTGCTGGTCGAATTCGAGCCGGACGCGAGTTTGTATGATGTGTCGGGGCTGCGGCTCGATCTGATCGATTTGTTGGGACGCGAGGTGGATGTGGTGGAACTGCACGCGCAGACGCAGAAGCGCTTCAGAGAGAAAGCGATGAAGGATGCGGTGCTGCTTTGAAGAACCAACGCGACCATCTTGAGGATTTGTTGGCAGAGATCAGGCGGATCGCACAGTTCACAGAAACCGGACGCGATGCCTTCCTAGCCGATGAGCGTGACCAATACGCGGTCATGATGGCCTATTCGCGGATCGGCGAAATCCTCAAGCAGATCGATGATGCTCTGCTGGCAGCGCAGCCCCAGATCGACTGGAAGAGCATCAAGGGTTTTCGGGACATCCTCATTCACCGCTATTTCGACATCAGTATCGAGCGCGTGTGGCAGGCGGTCGAACAGCTCCCTGCCCTACGTGCGGCTATCGAAGCGCTGCTTGCTGGCCTACCGCCAGTGGAAGGAGCATGACGGCCGCATCCTGAGCGCGGGAAACTGGTTATCATGCTTGAACGAAGTCATCACCAGAAGGAAATCCTATGCCTCTCCCCTACTCTGCTTCTGAAATCATGGACGATCTGCGCGGGGTGCAGCAGCGCGTGCTGGATGCGCTGCTGCCGGCCAGCGCCGAGCAGTTCAACCGCGGCGATGCGACGGCGTGGTCGGCGGGGGATTATCTGAAGCACCTGCTGATCTCGGTCAAGCCGGTGGCGCGGATCATGAGCCAACCGGGTCACGCGCTCATCACCAGCTTCGGCGCGGCGGATCATCCGTCACGCTCGTATGACCAGGTGGAGTGGGATTATCAGGCGCGGCTGGCGGAGGGGGCGCGGGCGGAGGATTTCCCGAATGTCCTGCCGCAGTCCTACCGGTTTCCGGAGGGGGTGCAGGATCAGCAGGCGCATCTGATCGAGGCGTGGCGGGATGCCAACCAGCGGTTGATCGAGGCGGTGGGGCGCTGGCCGGAGGAGGAATTGGATCGCGGGCAGCTCCCGCATCCGGCGCTGGGGATGGTGACGATGCGGGAGATGCTGTTCTTCACGGTGATCCACAACCGCCTGCACGCGGGGGATATCGAGCGGGCGCTGGGCAGGGGTTAGGGATCAGGGATTGGGGATTAGGGAAGACGAAAGACAAATTGAACCACAGAGACACAGAGGGCACAGAGGAATACGGAGAGGGGATTTTCAGGGCAGAAGAACGTGCCAGATCAAAACTGGTTGTAACCTTTTGTACCGGGTGTGCATCGAAAGGGTGTAGGACGGAAACGCATATTCAAGGTACAGAGGAGAGACTATCATGGCGTTCGCACGGTTTATGGCTGGGCCGATTGGTCGTCTGGCGCGGATCATCGCGGGGGTGGTGCTGATCGTTCTCGGTTTGCAGGCCGGGGGCACGGGTGGGATCATCCTGGCGGTTGTGGGGGTGCTGCCAATTCTGGCAGGTGTGCTGAATGTGTGCCTGATCGCCCCGATCATCGGCGCGCCGTTTTCGGGGAAGGCGGCGTTGAAGTAGCCGGAGGCTCAAGCCTCCGTCTGAAGCGGAAAGCCTGCTGAAGCAGGCTCAGATCAGGATGAAAATGGCGGATGGGCAGAAGAAGCCCGTTCCAACCTGATGATCGAGCAAGGACACGGCAGCACCGTGTCCTTTTCGATTCAGGCGTTCTTCAGGGCGCGGCGGGTGCGGAGGTGGCGATAGGCGAAGAAGATGCGGAGTGGGAGGCCGTCGAACATCAGGCGGGTGAGCAGCCCGGCCAGGCCGGGTTTATGTTCCAGGGTGATGTGGTCGGTGAGTTGAACGCCGCCGGGGACAGATTCCATGAGGTGCTGATGCTCCCAGTAGGCCATCGGGCCGATGAGCTGGCGGTCGATGAACGAGGTGGGGGTTGGCCCCGGTTCATGCTGGGCGCGCCAGTGAATGGGGATCGGCCCCATCCACATGGTGAAATCGACCATGCCGTCAGTGAGGCTCTTGAGGCGGTTTGCGTGCATCTGGATGAAGATGGGCGGCGGGGTGAGGCGGCTGAAGGCTTTGGGGTGAGCGTGGAAATCCCACAACTGCTGAAGCGTGCCGGGCATGATCGAGCGTTTGATGAAGACGGTGCGGGGCATGGGTACTCCTGTATGATGCTTTGCGGATGATTCAACCGCAAAGACGCAAAGGACGCAAAGGGGAAAATTGAACCGTCAAGACGCCAAGATCATACGGAGAGAAGAAGAATTGAACCACAGAGACACAGAGGACACAGAGAAATACAAGAGAGACTAAACCGCAAAGTCCCTATGAAATGGCATCACACCCAGAGATGAACATCCAATGCAGATTCTAACCGCTGAGACGCAGAGAACGCAGAGAAATACGGAGGGAGTGGGGGATATACAGAGCAGACGCAAAGGGCGCAAAGTGTTGTGAACGATCACGGGGTGTTAAAATAGGCGGGAATGATCGTGGGGTTGATACAAGACAGGCAGGTTTTGACATGTATACGATTGGCATCGATTTTGGGACTGAATCGGGGCGGGCGGTGCTGGTGGATACGCGCGATGGGCGCGAGATCGCCACGGCGGTATATGCTTACGGCGACGGGGTGATCGACCAGCATCTGCCGGGGAGCGATAAGCCGCTGCCGCCGGACTGGGCGCTGCAAAATCCGTTCGATTACATCGAGGTGTTCAAGCGGACGATTCCGGCGGTGCTGAAGCAGAGCGGGGTCCAGCCGGACGAGGTGGTGGGCGTGGCGGTGGACTTCACGGCCTGCACGATGATGCCGACGAAGGCTGACGGGACGCCGCTGTGCGGGCTGGCGGAATGGAAGGATAACCCGCACGCCTGGGTCAAACTGTGGAAGCACCACGGGGCGCAGCCGCAGGCCGACCAGATCAACGCCACGGCGCGGCAGATGGGCGAAGACTGGCTGGATCGCTACGGCGGCAAGATTTCGTCGGAGTGGTTCTTTAGCAAGGCGTTGCAAATCCTGGTAGAAGCGCCGGAGGTGTACCGGGCGGCGGAACGGCTGATCGAAGCGGCGGACTGGGTGATCTGGCAGTTGTGCGGGGTGGAGACGCGCAATGCCTGCACCGCCGGGTATAAGGCGATGGTGCAGGACGGGACGTATCCGCGCCGGGAGTATTTCGCGGCGCTGCATCCTGATTTCGCCGATGTGGTCGATACGAAGATGGGCCGGGAGTTCGCGCCGCTGGGTGGGCGGGCCGGTGGATTGACCGCGCAGGCGGCGGCCTGGACAGGGTTAAAGCCGGGGACGGCGGTGGCGGTCGCCAACGTCGATGCCCACGTCACCTACCCTGCTGTGAAGGCGACGAAGGCGGGCGTGATGGTCATCATCATGGGGACCTCGAACTGCCACATGCTGATCGGCGACCAGCTTCAGACGGTCGAGGGCATGTGCGGCGTGGTGCGGGATGGGATCATCCCCGGCTAC
>JAEUQZ010000700.1 GCA_016788965.1 Anaerolineae bacterium
TAGGCGGCGGCGGGAAGGCATCCGGTTGTGCTATACGAGGCAAGCCCCTCGTAGCAACGCCAGCCGTAGTTGCGTCCGCCGACGCCTGCCGGCTCAAAATCCACTGCTTCGCGGGCATTCTGGCCCACGTCGCCGACCCACATGTCGCCTGTCAGCCGGTCGAACGAAAACCGCCAGGGATTGCGCCAGCCCCAGGACCAGATTTCGGGCCGGAACGCCGTATCTGCCACAAACGGGTTGTCGGGTGGGATGGCGTATGCGAGACCCGGTGCGGTGGCATTCACATCAATACGAAGAATTTTGCCCAGCAGGGATTTTTTATTTTGACCGTTATCCTGTGGATCGCCGCCGGAGCCGCCGTCGCCAAGCCCGATGTACAGGTAGCCGTCGGGGCCGAACTTAATGCAGCCACCATTGTGGTTGTTGAACGGCTGGCTCTGCGCGAGCAGAATTTCCTCGCTGTTCGGGTCGGCCTCGTTTGGGTTTCCGTTCAGCAGCGAAAAGCGCGATACACGGGTGGCGCCATCCGTTTCGCGGGTGTAGTACACATAAAATTTGCCGCTCTGGGCATGGTCCGGCGGAAAAGCCAGACCGAGCAAACCTTGCTCGTTGCCGTTGGAGCGCACGCGCGGGTCAATATTCAGGAATGGGTTGGTCAGGCGGTTTCCGGCGCTGTCTATCACCCAGATGTAGCCGCGTTGCTCCACAATGAACAGACGGGAGTCGCTGCAATGTGCGATGTCCACCGGGCGGGTAAAGCCCGTGGCGTGTGCAATTAGTTCGATTTTAGGCTGTGCCGAAAGTACGGCGGCAAGGAGGAGAAACGGCAGGCAGGCAAGTTGTTTGAGCATGGTCATA
>JAEUQZ010000701.1 GCA_016788965.1 Anaerolineae bacterium
GATCCCGACATGGCCCCACTTTGTTCTCGGCGCGCGCGATCCAGCAGTCCCTTCTGCGCTGCGTTCCTATGCCGCAGAAGCGCGCCGCCGTGGATTCGACGAGGCATATTGTGCCAGCGTCGAAGAGTTGGCGGCCGACTTCGAGGCGTATCGCGCGTTGCACGGTGACGGCGATCCTGAGTCTGGACCACACCGAACCGATGATCCGGCAATCATTGGCCTGATGCGTCACGGAGGCCGCGTGAATGTAGCATCGGCGGACCAGGAAACTCCGCAGAAACCATGATCGCCGCGGCCGCCTGCTCGACGGACAGACGCATGATGAGATCCCTGACATCAGCCCGACAATTCCCGCGTAATTCCCGCGAACAGCGCGCCGCAAGCGCCGCATATGCCGCGTATGTGCTATAAAATAATGGACAATGCAGGAACACGCGTGGAACTGACGCAGGATAAAGCGAGGTGTGTGCCTCCGGAGGGCAGCGCTCTATCCACTGAGCTACGGGTGCTTCAACGAGTTACGTTTCCAATTCCCATAGAAATTCCCGCGAGTCAAGACTGTAGGAGGTGTTTTAGATGACCGAACCAAAGACCGTAGCCGTCAGGATCGCTCTGGCGGTTGGTCGGGATGGCGAGTGGAACGCCGTCGGGTGTAACGACGTCGATGACGACGATGCGATGGCCATTGCCATAGATGGCATTGATGGATGCGTGGCAACCCACTGGGTCTCGGCCGTCGCTCCGGTCCATGAGGCTCAGGAGATCTCCGGCACGGTGGAGGCTGCTGCCGATGCCTGACATCGCGATGTGCCGCGACGACGAATGCCCGTCGCGGCTGACCTGCTGGCGG
>JAEUQZ010000702.1 GCA_016788965.1 Anaerolineae bacterium
ACGCCATGACTCGCTTCACCCGTCACTACCAATCCCTCACCACCTTCGACTTCCGCCACCTCCCCTACTGGGATCTCGTCGCCGCCCTCAGCCCCGCCGGTCGCCTCCACACATGGGGGCTGGAACCCGCCGTCGAAGCCGCCATGCGCCTTGCCCATCATCACTTCGTCGAAGCCGCGCTCCGCGACCTTGAACCGCTGTATACAAAAAAGGAGTAGAGGAGGGGAAACAAAAACGCTTTGCAGCACATTCATGCTCCAAAGCGTCATAGAGGTTAATCAATCCTCAAGCCGGGATCGCCGCCGCCTGCTTCTTCTTGCGGTTCTTCAAGTGGGGCCGTCGCTCCGCCGCCAGATGCACCAGCCGCGTCAGCACATCCACATCCGTGTACCCCGCCACCCGCGCCACCCGTATCACGTAGCTCGGCTCGGAAATATCCGCGTTCTGGTTCGGGTCGATCACATACGGTTGGTCGTCCCGCAGCCGGATGTCCATCGAGCCGTAATCCCGCATCTTCACCGCGCGGTACGCCCCGATAGCCGCTTCCTCGATCCGCTGCTGCACCACCGGCCCAACCCGCGCCGGAACTTCATACACCACCCGCGACTCGTCCCACTTCGTATCAAAGTCCACCAGCGTATAACGTGGGTCAGGGAAGAAGCGCGGCTTAATCGTCACCCGCAAAATCGGCAGCACCTCCAGCGTCCCGTTCCCCCACACGCTCACCCGGAACTCCGGCCCCTCGATGAAGTCTGCCACCAGCGCCGGCTGCTTCCATGTCTCAAGGATATAACCCACCCGCCGCTTCAGTTCCTCGCGGTCGAACACCACCGAGTTCGGCGAAAGTCC
>JAEUQZ010000703.1 GCA_016788965.1 Anaerolineae bacterium
GCGAAAAGCCATGTCCACTGAAGGGACAAAAGACAGTGGGATGGCCGTAGTTCGCTTGTTAAGGTGCGTCGTCATGCGGGTGGGCTGGGCATGCTGCATCATGCCCCTACCCTGCCGTAAAACCAGGGTAGCACAAAATGGGCGGGTTAGGGTGACATTTTGTCTACTTTTGCGCCATAAAATCGGAGGGAAGAATATTTAACCACAAAGACGCAAAGGGCGCAAAGAATAAGAAGATTTGAACCGCAGAGACGCGGAGGACGCAGAGATCATACGGAGGGGGTGAATAGGGATTAGTGGTTGGGGATTGGGGAAAGGCGGTGTGGGCCAGAGGCTCAAGGATACTGTTGGCGAATTGATGTAGGATAGATTGTGGGAGAAGGAAGGGAGAAAACGGGAGAAAAGAGAATGAGTCTGCAAGAGCGAATGTGGCGGGAGATTCCTGAAGAGACGGCGCGGATAGCCCGAACGATTTACCCGAAGGGCAATCTGTTCATGCAGATTCGGGATGAGTTGGGAGAGTTGTTTAGCGACGCGGATTTTGCCGATCTGTATCCGCGGAAGGGGCAAGGCGGGATCAGCCCCAGCCTGTTGGCGAGTGTGCTGGTGATGCAGTCTCTGGCGGATTACTCGGATCGGCAGGCGGCCGAGGCGGTGCGGGATCAGATCAGTTGGAAGTATGCGCTGGGTCTGGAGTTGGATGCGCCGGGGTTTGACTATTCGGTGCTGAGCGAGTTTCGCCAACGGCTGGTTGAAGCGGGAGCACACGAGCGGCTGTTCCAGCCCGTCTTGGAGAAACTGGCGGCCAAAGGGTTGTTGAAAGGGCGGGGGAAACAGCGCACCGATGC
>JAEUQZ010000704.1 GCA_016788965.1 Anaerolineae bacterium
GGCGCCGCATCCACGCCCCAGCCCGAGCCGATGCGGCGCTGGCCGCCGTCGTTGGGGTAGTGGCGCGGGTTGGCGGCGTCGAAGCCGGGGCCGGGCTGCTCGTCGGCGGGGTCGGTCACCGTGACCAGGTTGTGGGCGATGCTCTGGTAGGTGTAGTTCATGTGGTGATTCGACCCGTAGGCGGGACCGTACCAGCCGCTGTCGATCGCCAGCGGCCCCCCCTTGAAGATCGTGAACGCGCCCTGGTCGAGGTGGCTGTGCGACCAGAAGTTGTCGCCGGCCTTGAAACTGAGCCAGGTGGCGTCCTCCGACCAGTCGCTGCGCGCCACGAGCAGGCCGATGCCGTCGAACAGGCGCGCGAGCGGCATGCGGGTCTGCGCGGCGGGGTCGATCAGGCCGTCGTCCGACAGCGGTCCCCATGGCCACCCGGTGGGCACCGGGCCGACCCGACGGCCGTCGCGCGCGCGCGCCGCGTTGGGCGGTGCCAGCGTGTAGGCGGCGGCGTGGCGGTACTCGAGGGCGAGCGCCGCGGCGTCGCGCGGATGGCGGTCGAACCAGGCGCCGTCGCCCCAGCGCATGTGGGTGCGATCGGGGCGGGTGCGATAGACGAGGAAGTCGAGGAAGCCGCGGATCCCGGCTTCGCTGGCGAACAGGTCCTCTCCGGTGGCGGTGCGCCACAGCGCGGGCAGGGTATGGATGGCCTGGCCGATGCCCACCGCCACGTATTCGCCGCCTTCGTGCCAGCCGCCGTGGCGCCCGAAGACCTGGCGCCAGACCGGCAGCACACGCTTCTTCCACAGCTCGTGGGTGAAGCGCATGAAGGCCTCGCCGCGCGGATGGTCGCCGTA
>JAEUQZ010000705.1 GCA_016788965.1 Anaerolineae bacterium
TCATCGTCCCGGCGCAGTGCAGCCACGATGCCATTCAGGGGGTACGCGCTTTGCAGGATGTCATCAGCCGCATCCGCGCCACCATGGGCAACCCCGATCTGAAGCTGCGCGGCGTGCTGCCGACGTTCTTTGACCCGAATGCGGTCTATGCCCGCACAGTCCTGGAAGAACTCCACGCGCTGCTGCCCGGCCAGGTCTTTGCTACGCCCATCCCCTACGATGTGATGGTTGCCGACGCGCCCCACATGGGTAAAGCGGTGGTCGATTACGCTCCCGAAAGTCTGGGCGCGAAGGCTTATCGCCGTCTGGCCGACGACATCCGCTCGGCCCAAGACTGATCCGCGTTTCACAGCCATCGCGCCAGGATCGCTTGCAACTCCCCACTGTTCAGCATCTCCTCCAGCACTTCGTTGATGGCTGCCCATGTCTCCACCCGGTTGATCCGCACCGCGCCCGCGTAGAGCGCATCGCTCACCTGAATCAGCGCGGGATTCCAACCAGGGTGATCGCGCCGGAACAACCGCGCCGCCGTTGAATCGACCAGCGCCGCATCGCTCAGTCCAAGCCGAGCCGCTTCCAGCGCGTCGGTCTGAGTCTCGTAAGGCATTGTCTCGAAGGGCGGAATCCGCCGCAGCCACAGCCGCGCCGCCCGATCCGCCTCCGATCCAAACTCGAACGACAGCGCCCGACCGCTCATCTCGGCCATTCCTGTGACTGCCGGATTGGCCGTCGCCAGCACCAATCCGGCGTTGTAGTAGGGGACGGTGTAGCGCACATCGTTCATCCGGCTCGGATCGATCAGCAGCGCCGAGAGCAGCAGATCGACCTGATCGACCCGCAGCGAGTC
>JAEUQZ010000706.1:0-581 GCA_016788965.1 Anaerolineae bacterium
AAACGCTCCGCACCCTCGATGATCTCGTCCGGCAGGGTAAAGTCCGGCACATCGGCCTCAGCAATTACCTCGCGTGGCAAGCTGCCACCGCCCTCGGCATCCAAAACCAGCTAGGGCTGGAGAAATTTGTCACCGCGCAAATGTACTACAGCCTCGTTGGGCGTGATCTCGAACACGAGTGGATGTCCTTCGCCCAATACACCAACATGGGCATTCTCGTCTGGAGCGCCCTCGCCGGCGGCTTCCTCAGCGGCAAATATCACCGTGGTAACCCCCTCCCGGATCAATCCCGTTTCGCTCAGGCAGGGCAGTTCGTCCCCTTTGATGTCGAACGCGGTTACACCATCATCGAGGTTCTACAACAAATCGCCCAACAACACAACGCCAGTCCTGCGCGTGTCGCCCTCGCTTGGACGATGTCCCAACCGGCCATCAGCAGCGTCATCATCGCCGCCCGTTCACTCACACACCTCGAAGACAATATTCTCGCTGCCGATCTCAAATTGACACCGGAAGAACAACAGTCGATTCACACCGTTTCTGACCCCGGCACGCCCTACCCCAAATGGATGGTCTTGCAG
>JAEUQZ010000706.1:591-843 GCA_016788965.1 Anaerolineae bacterium
GACCCGCGCCCACGCACTCTCGAACCCGAACGATTTACCGATGGCGGCCCGTGGCATGATCTTCGCGGAACCCAATTTAGAACTTAATCCCCTTCAGTAACGTACTAGTTAGTGATAAGCACAAAGCCCTGCTCATAACAGGGCTTTACTGCATCTCCCAAATCAACAACGCTCAACAAAGTTGACTAATTTCCCGGAGCATTGAAAATCAGTTCTATCCTTAAGGGGTTTACAAAGATTTTTTATGGTCTA
>JAEUQZ010000707.1 GCA_016788965.1 Anaerolineae bacterium
TGGGTATGCGTCCCCAGCACGGCGGTCACGCGGCCGTCGAAGGCGAAGCCGTAGGTTTGCTTTTCGGTGACGAACTCGCCGTGAAAATCGACCAGCACGGCGTCGGTCTGACCAGCCCAGTCCTCAAGCTGGCGTTCGGTGGCCTCAAAGGGGTTATCGGCCTGCTCCATGGCCGAGCGGCTGGTGACATTGACGACGCCCAGGCGCAGGCCGTTCTTGCTGACGATGATCGCGCCGCGTCCGGGGACGGAACGGCCGTAATTGAGCGGGCGGATCAGGCGGGCTTCGTCATGGATGCTGCGGCCATAGGGGCCATCCCAGGAGTGGTTGCCGCCGGTAATGACATCCGCGCCCAGGGAGAAGAGCCGCACCAGCAGATCGGGGGTCATGCCGCACCAGCCGTGCCCGCCGAGGCCGATGTTGATCGCCAGGTTTTCGCCGTTGACGACGATGAAATCAGGCTGGTAGGCGGCGCGAAGGTCGGGCAGTCGGGCTTCCAGGTGCGCCAGCGCGACTTCTCCGACCATATCGCCCACGAAGAGCAGGTTTGCCATGATGCAGGGTGTCCTCTCTGGTTCAATGGTCTTCGTCCAACAGATCGCTGCCGCGCTTGATGGCGCCTTCGCCGAAGCGGTCGCGCAGAGCATCGAGGGTCTGTTCCAGGCGCTGAGCTTCTTCGGAAAGCGGGGCATCCCAGAGTCCCGGCTGGAAGGCTTCGCCCTCGAAGCCGCTGACGCCCACGCCAATCAGCCGGACGGGGCGGCCTTTCGGCCAGGCTTTGTGGAACAGATCGAGCGCGGCGGCATAGATGGTCTCGTCGTGATTCGTCGGCGTCGGCAGCGTG
>JAEUQZ010000708.1:0-436 GCA_016788965.1 Anaerolineae bacterium
GTGCCGCTGCGTGCAGGCCGGGCTCATTCGCAGCCGGCAGGGCATCAATCTGCCGGGCGTGAAAGTCAGCTTGCCCGCGATGAGCGAGGAAGACAAAGAGCACGCCGTGTGGGCCGCGAAGAACGGCATCGACTACGTCAGCCTGAGCTTCGTGCGGTCGCCCAAAGAGGTGCTCGAACTGAAGTGGCTGTTGGACTTTCATCATTCGCCGGCGCGGGTCATTGCAAAGATTGAAAAGCAGGAAGCGCTCGACCAGTTGGAAGCGATCGTCGCCGCGACCGACGGCATCATGGTGGCTCGCGGCGATCTCGGCGTGGAGATCGACGTGGCGCGGATGCCGGTCGTGCAGAAGCAGATCATCGCGATGTGCCACCGCTATCAGAAGCCGGTGATCGTGGCGACGCAGATGCTCGACAGTATGCAGCGTTCGCCCCGG
>JAEUQZ010000708.1:446-843 GCA_016788965.1 Anaerolineae bacterium
CGTCGCCAACGCGATCCTCGACGGTTGTGACGCCTGCATGCTCTCCGGCGAAACGGCCGTGGGCGACTACCCGACGGCGGCCGTCGAAATGATGAACCGCGTGGCCTTGGCGACCGAGCCGCTGTTCGCGCATCGCTCGAAGCTCGACCTGCCCGATATGCTCCCCGAAGGCTTGGAACTCATTACGCACGGCGTGGTGCTGGGGGCCGCGACGATCGCCAAGCAACTCGACGCGAAGATGATGATCGTCGTGAGCAACAGCGGCGTGACGGCGCTGGCCGTGTCGAAGCATCGAACGCTGATTCCGATTCTCGGCGTGAGCAATCAAGAGTCGACGATTCGCCAAATGTGCCTCTATTGGGGCGTCGTGCCGATGCCCGAGGCGCCGACCACCGAC
>JAEUQZ010000709.1 GCA_016788965.1 Anaerolineae bacterium
ATCGCCCACCCGTACCACATACCGGTACGCGCCCCAATCCACCCACGATGCCCCGTAACGCTCCAACCGTTCACGGATCGCCGCTGCGCATTCCCCGATCATCGCTTCCGCTTCTGCGTTATTCCGGCGGAATCGCCTGCTCACCACCCGCCGCACCTGTCCCACCCAATCCAGCGGGAAGTTCAATGTGCTGCCGCCCACCGCCTCACCGGGGATATTCAGCGAATAATGCAGCGTCCGCTCGATCACCGTGCGCACCCCTTCGCGGTCAAATACGGGCAGCGCCTGCCGGTACAACCGCGCATTCTGCACCCACACACACCGCGCCGCTTTCCCGCTGGCGCGCAGCGCGCTGTCGATCTCCAAATCATCCTCCCACAAAATCTTATCCGTCGCCTCCAGAATCGTCTGGCACAATTCAACGGGCGTCAGGCTCATCTTGCCCCAGAAGGCTTGCACCCGATCCCAACGAATTCGCAGCGGGAACAAGGTGTCGCGGCTGAAAGCGGTGTTCAGTAGGTCAATAATCCCTGTCGGAATAGCCGCCCCCGGCACAGCCGAATGCTGGTGATAGGTATACGGGCTGACAGCAGCACCTATGCCATCCCGCCCATATCGGCGGCTGATCTGCGCCAGTCTTTCCAGCAGCCCCTCGCCCCATACCGCGTCATGCGCCGGCATCAACAGGTATCCGCCCCCCGTTATGCCCGCGCCCACAGTCAGCGCCGCGCTGATTCGTGCCCACCGGTCGGTCATCGCCATCCGCTGCCAAGTCGTCGCCCGTTCCCATCCCAAACGTGCTGGGGTGTCACCTTGTTGACCCGTGTATGGGGCAGGGTTGG
>JAEUQZ010000070.1 GCA_016788965.1 Anaerolineae bacterium
AACCTGAACCTTGAGCCATTTCACACCGAGCCGTTGAATATCGCCTAGAGCCGCATTCCAATCCGCCTGACTCAGATTTGGATCAAGTTGAATCCCCATGCGCGACGGGTCGAGGTTAGGAAGCGCCGTCGGAGCCGGGCCAGGCGGCTGCGGGGTATTGGAGGGCGGAGGGGGCGACGTGGGTGTTGCCGAAGCCTCGACAGTCACAGGTATTGGAGTCGCGGATGGAATCGGTGTGGAGGTGGGCGGAAGGACGTAATCACCACCGATGACTGCGCCGATGGGGGTGTTGGTTGCCACAGCCGTTTCGGGTGATGGTTGCGGTGTATGCGTTGCCGTTGAAGTTGGCGGCTGTGGTGTTGAAGTCGACGTCGGTGAGGCCGTCGGAGCAGCCGTTTCGGCATGTGTAGGGGTCACATACACGTAGATCGGTTCCTGGGGCTGACAGGCCATCAGGAAACCACTCAACAGCAAAATGCAAATCGGGAGTATGCGTTTTGTGTGAATCATACCGAGCATCCTACCACAGCCTATCTCGCCGGGGTATTGAGAGTCTGCTGAGAGTTGGTCAAGCGGTGGGAACCAAGATAAGGTATAATAGAACTTGTGTTCCGCATTTGACAGGGCAGTATACGCCCCCTAGAATGAAACCTCACACCAGAGAAGCTCTATGACTCAGGATACCGTTATGACCAATGGCAATGTTCGCCAGGTGAACATCGGTCAGGAAATGCGCGATGCCTACCTGGACTACGCGATGAGCGTGATTGTCGCGCGTGCCCTACCAGACGCGCGGGACGGACTTAAACCGGTGCATCGCCGCATCCTCTATGCGATGCACGACATGGGCATCCGTTCCGATACACCTTACAAGAAAAGTGCCCGTATCGTCGGTGAAGTCCTCGGCAAGTACCATCCCCATGGGGACGCAGCCGTCTATGAATCCATGGTGCGGCTGGCACAGGACTTTTCCATGCGCTATCAGCTTGTCGATGGGCAAGGAAACTTCGGCAGCATCGATGGTGATGGGGCGGCAGCCATGCGCTACACCGAAGCACGCATGGCGCAAATTGGTGAGGAACTGCTGGTCGATATCGATAAGCAGACTGTCGATTTCGCTGAGAACTTCGATGGCAGTCTGACCGAACCCGTTGTCCTTCCATCGAGCTACCCCAATCTGCTCGTCAACGGCTCATCCGGCATCGCGGTCGGCATGTCCACCAATATCCCGCCCCATAATCTTGGCGAAGTCTGCGATGCGCTGGTCTATGTGCTGGAAAACTGGGACTCGTTGGACGAGATCACCGTCCAGGACTTGATGCGCTTCGTCAAAGGCCCTGACTTCCCGACTGGCGGATTGGTCTACCGCCACATCGACGGCCTGGACACAGAAGAAGACACCCTCGTTTCCGCCTACGCGACCGGCCGCGGCAAGATCACCATTCGAGCGAAAGTCCACGTCGAGGACATGGGACGCGGAAAATCGCGCATCATCATCAGCGAACTCCCCTATCAAACGAACAAGTCTGCGCTCATCGAGCGTATCGCCACGCTGGTGCGTGAAGGCAGACTGGAAGGCATTGCTGACATCCGCGATGAGTCCGACCGGCAGGGTCTCCGCCTGGTGATCGAACTGCAACGTGGAGCGGAAACCACACCAATCCTGGCTTCGCTGTTCAAACTGACACCGCTCCAGGAAACCTTCAGCATTATCATGCTGGCACTTGTAGACAACGAACCCCGCACGCTGAGCCTGAAGCAGTGCTTACGAGTCTACCTGGATCACCGACAGGAAGTCATCCGCCGCCGGAGCCAGTACGACCTTGCGCGAGCGCGGGAACGCGCCCATATCCTGGAAGGGTTGCTGAAGGCGCTGGATGTGCTGGATGAGGTCATCGCCACCATCCGAAAGTCTCAGACGGTTGAAACTGCTCGCGCCAATGTCATGAAACTCCTGAAGATCGACGAAGCCCAGGCGCAGGCCATTCTGGATATGCAGCTTCGCCGACTGGCCGCATTAGAGCGAAAGAAGATCGAGGACGAGCACAAAGAGAAGATCAAGCTCATCAAGCATCTGGAAGGACTGCTCGCCAGCCCCAAACAGATGCGCGCCTTAATCTCCGACGAACTGACAACCGTCAAGCAAGCCTATGGGGATCGACGCCGCACCCTGATTGTGGACGACACGGCAACCAGCATTCAGACCAGCGATATGCTGATGCCTTCTGAAGACACCTGGGTCACGCTCACCGTTGAGGGCAGGATCGGCCGCAGCTTTGAGAATGCGCCGCCGAAAGTGACAACTGAGGTCAAGGAGCCACCCCGGTTCGTCGCTGCCAGCAACACAACGCACAATCTGTATCTGTTCACCACCGATGGACGCTGCGCGACGATCCCAGTCCACCAGCTTCCGCAAGTCCATGAACCGTCTGAAGGAGCAGCCTATTCGACGTTGTGTACGCTGTCGCCAGACGACCACGTTTGTGCTGTCCTCAGCCTGCCGAGCAGTCTTGAACAGGGTTTTCTGGTCTTCGCAACTTCCAACGGTGAAGTCAAGCGATTGAAGCTGGAGGACCTGCCGGGTCTTAGCTCGAATACCTTTGGGGTCATGGATGTCGAGGAAAATGATCAGTTGGGATGGGTACTGCTGACCACTGGTACAAATGAAATCCTGCTAACGACAGCACAAGCCCAAGTCATCCGGTTTGAGGAAACCGATGTCCGCCCCACCACCCTCCCGGCGGGTGGAATGCGCGGTATTAAGTTGGGTGGGCAGCGTGATCGGGTGATCGATGCGTCAGTCGCCATTGAGGGTGGATTGGTCTGGTGCATCACCGACGATGGCATCGCCAAGGTCTCGCCCATCGCCGACTACCCCATTCAGGGACGCGCGGGCAGCGGGGTGATCGCCATGCGGCTCCCGAAGGACAGTACGGAACTCGCCGCCGCATCGATTGGCAAAGCCGATGACAACATCATCGTTTTGACCGACCGCAGCAAACCGGTCTACATGCGCCTCGGACGCGCACCAACCGTGCCGCGCGGACGGCAAGGCGGGGACATCGTTATTACAGTCCGGGCGAAAGAACGGGTCGCGTCAGTGGTCAATTACCAGCGGCGTGTCGCAACACCGGAAACACCGGAGACAGCCTGAGACAAGGCGAGCCTGGGGCATTCAGGCTCGTCTTGATTACGATCATTGCTGCTGCTCGACAGTCACGGCCACTTTCTGTTTGATGTCGCGAGCGAGTTCCTGAAGCCAACCAGCGGGCGATATTCCGAGCAATGTTTCGATTTCCTGCTTCACCGCCGTATAGATGGTGAGCGCATCATCGTACAACCCCATCGATTCGTACAGCCGCATGATCGAACCCGCCAAATCTTCACGGTGGCGATTGGTCGAGAGTGCGCGGGTGTAGCAGAACAGAGCTTCATATCCGCGGCCGCTTTGTTCGAGCAGTTTACCCAGAGAGACTAGCGCCTCGGCGTAAACCTGAGAAAGCTCTGTTTGTCGCTCGGCCACCCAACGGATGTGGCTCAGCGTCGCCAGGAAACGCCCATTGTAGAGCCAGCCTGCTTCACGAAGAAGCTGTACTGCACGCGGATCAGAAGCTACTGCGCTTTCCTGGGCAAGTTCAGAGAATAGTGCCACGTCATAGCTCAGATCGATATCAGGGGAAATCCGATAATAGCCTGACCAGTATGAGGTCAGATCGACACCGAGAATCTCGCTGATTTTCCGCTTGGTGACATGAAACACATTGGTGGCCTCTTTAACAGACAGATCAGGCCAGAAGGCCTCAAAAATCTGGTTGCGGGTGGTCATACCGCGGTCCACCAGATAGAAGAACAGGTTACGCGGCAGTTCGCCATCCCAGATCAATATGGGCCGTCCATCCACCAGAACCTGCCCACTCCCCAGCGCATGAACCTCCAACAGTGTGTTTGGCGACTCCATGTGCAGGTAGTCATGGAGCATCAGACGGGGGTCTACTGGAAGCAGCTGCGCCAGAGACCGGAGGTGGTCGTTCTTGCGAATGACATGGGGAAAAGTCCGGCTGAAGACGACAACCCGTAGGTCATCAGCCTCTCCAAGCAGCACTGTGATGAGTCCTTCCAGCGTCTCCGCTTCCAGACGGTCACACTCATCCAGAATCACGAATCGTGTCGCAGAAATTCCTTCTGCGACTTGATCCTGAATCAACTCCATGACGACATTTGCTAGTCGATGGCTATCCAGACGGGTGTCATCAAACCGAACATACGCTGTGCGCGACTCCTCCAGCAGCATATGCAGCAAGACATGAGGAGCCGACCAATTTGGGTGGGCAATGATCAGGCGGGTATCCGGGTTCAGGTTACGAACTTGCTGCTCAAGGAGGGCGCGTGCCAAATCGACCATAATGCAACAACACCTCAATGTCCCGGACTAGTTAGAACGAACATTGGAATTCTGTATGCTTCAGGTTATAAGCGAGATTATACCGATGTGCTAGGTCGATGCCAATCGAGATGGAAAACTAATCCACAGAAGCGTGGGCTAGACAGCATACAATTCTGACACACTGGATCAGGCCATCTTGCGGCGACGCGCTTCAATGACGTTCTGAATACGTTCCATCTTGTTCAGAATGCGGGTAAGCTGCTGAAAATTGGCAATTTCCATCGTAAGCTGCAAGATCGCCATGTTCTGCTTGGTGGAAACGGTCACTTTGGTCATGTTGACCTTTTCGTCCGCTACCACGGCGCTGATGTCACGCAAGAGGCCGTCACGGTCATAGGCTACGATTTCCAGAGGAACGGAATACTTTTCCTCGGTGGCCGTTTTCCCCCAGGACACATCCACAATTCGCTCAGGCTCATTGCTGTTCTGAACATTCACACAGTCGCGTCGATGAACCGTAACACCCCTGCCGCGTGTGATGAAACCGACGATGGGATCGCCATACATGGGATTGCAGCATTGGGCTAATGTCACCAGCATCCCCCCCATGCCGCTGATGTTGATTCCATTGGTCTCGATCTGAACCTGGGAGGGCACGGCGCGAGGTTCTTCGATGAGGTGCTGCACCAGCATCTTCTGCTGTTCGCGCCGTTCGACTTCGAGAATCTTCTGCGCGATCTGCGGCCCGCTGATATCACCCGCGCCAACCGCGACCAGGAAATCTTCCAGCTTGTCATACCCAAAGAGATGAGCGGCGTGTTCAAAGGAGGTCTGGTCGAAACCCAGGCGTTTCAATTCATGATCGAGAACTTCTCGCCCGCTGGTGACATGTTTTTCGCGGTCTTGCTTGCGGAACCAGACGCGGATCTTATCCCGTGCGCGGGCGGTGCGCGTATAACCGAGATCGGGATTCAGCCAATCCAGACTCGGCCCGCCGCGCTTAGAGGTCAGGATTTCCACCTGATCGCCTGTGTGGATATGGTAATTCAGGCTGACGAGACGCCCCTGAATCTTGGCTCCACGACAGCGATGCCCGATCTCAGTATGGATGTAATAGGCAAAGTCGATGGGTGTTGCCCCAGCCGGGAGATCGACGATATCCCCTTTGGGTGTAAAGGCGTACACTCGATCCTGAAAGAAATCGGTCTTCACCGCATCGACGAAATCGGCAGCATCGCCGGAGTCCGGGCCAAACTCCATCAACCGGCGCAGATAGGTGAGGCGGCGCTCGAAGACCTCGTCGCGGCCTTTCTTACCTTCTTTGTAGCGCCAGTGGGCAGCAATACCGTACTCGGCGTCTTCGTGCATCTCCCAGGTGCGGATCTGCACTTCGACCGTCTTGCCCTGGTTATCAACTACGGCTGTGTGGAGGCTGCGGTAGAAGTTGTCTTTCGGCGCGGCCACATAGTCATCGAACTCGCCGGGCATCGGTCGCCAAAGATTATGTACTATTCCCAGAACCTGATAGCATTGAATATCATTGTCCACGATCACACGCACGGCGCGGACATCATATACCTGTGACAGCGGAACCTTCTTGCGTTCCATTTTCTTGTAGATGCTGTAGATATGCTTGGGGCGTCCGCTAATCAGCACCCGCGTGATTCCGTGCTGGGCAAGCGCCTCCCGCAGCGCCTTGCTCACATCCTGAATATAGCCTTCCCGATCCGTCCGGCGTTCATCAAGTTCGCGCGCAATCGCCTTGTATTTGTCCGGCTCAAGATAGCGGAAAGACAGGTCTTCCAGCTCCCACTTGATCTGCCAGATACCCAGTCTATTAGCCAACGGAGCAAAAATGTCGAGCGTTTCCTGTGCTTTCTCCCGCTGTTTGTCGGCTGACATGTAGCCGAGGGTACGCATGTTGTGGAGCCGATCCGCCAGCTTCACCAATACCACCCGCACATCATCACCCATCGCCAGAAGCATTTTGCGAACATATTCGAGTTCGCGGTCAATCGTTCGACTTTTCTTGTCCTTATCGACTCTGTAGGGGATATTCTTGAGCTTGCTTACGCTGTCCACGATGCGGGCAACATTGTTCCCAAATTCATTGCGGATTTCTTCTACCGTAACGGCAGTATCTTCCACGGTATCATGCAGCAGGGCGGCGGCGATGGCTTCTGCGTCCAGTTTCATCTCAGCCAGAATATAGGCCACGGCGACGCAGTGCGTAAAGTACGGCTCGCCGGACTTGCGGAACTGCCCAGCATGTGCGGCCTCGGCCTTTCGATAGGCACGCTCAATGATGATGCGATCATTTGGATCAAGCTTACTGAGCTGATCGAGGATCGACTGGAGGTTCAGGCCGTTGACTTGCTGCATATGAATCATTAATCCGTTGTAATGGTTTTCAGAAGCTCACATTAAATCTTGTGGGACTTCTTTTGATTATATGCGGGTTCAGTCGATTGGGAAACCAGTTGTACGAATTTCGATGCGACTCCCCGGACATTGGATCGAGAACTGCTATAATTATCGACGCGATCAAAATCGACGGAGCGGTTGGATTGCCAGAGCTACTCTCTGTAGATACGGCACTTGAACAAATCTTAAACGGCATCACTGCGTTGGAGCCGGAACACATGGAACTGGCCGATTCCCTGGGGCGTGTCCTGGCCGAAGATATTGATGCAGACATCGATATCCCCCCATTTCCGAATTCGAGCATGGATGGATTTGCGGTTCACGCCGTGAGCCTTAAAGGAGCTTCGGCAGAGTCTCCCGTCCAGCTTACTGTCGTGGGCGACATTCCAGCCGGCATCGTGCCCAATATCCAGGTTGAAGCAGGTCAGGCCGCGCGGATCATGACCGGGGCACAAATGCCCGTCGGCGCGGATGCGGTCATTCCAGTTGAAAGCACCAACGCAGTTTGGACTCCTGGCGGCAGCGATCCCCTACCCCGCAAAATAGAGGTGTTTCGGAGCTTGAGGGCGGGTGACTATGTGCGGCCAGCGGGTGAGGATATGGCAATAGGCACACGTATTCTTTCCGCTGGACGGGTTCTCTATCCAGCCGATATCGGTGTCCTGGCCGCGCTGGGCAGATCGCTGATCAAGGTCGTCCGCAGACCCAAAGTCGTGATTCTCTCCACGGGTGACGAGTTGGTCGAAGTGAACGAGCCGCTCACACCAGGGAAAATACGAAACACGAACAGCTACACACTAGCTGCGCTCGTCGCAACCTATGGGGCGATTCCGATTCGGATTCCGACCGCGCGAGATACACTTGAAGATGTTCGCAGACGGTTTGAAGAGGCGCTGGATCAGCAACCGGATGTTATCCTGAGTTCGGCTGGGGTATCTGTGGGCGCATTCGATGCAGTCCGCAGCGTCATCGAGGAACTGGGGGCGATCACGTTCTGGCGGGTGAATCTACGCCCTGGCAAGCCGCTGGCTTTTGGAAATATCCGAGGTGTTCCCTTCTTCGGTCTGCCTGGGAACCCGGTCTCAGCAATGGTGACATTCGATGTCTTCGTTCGACCGATGCTGCTGCGGATGGGCCAGCGGCCTGAGACCATCCACACCATTACGGCGTCGGTCGGCGAAGATATTCCGTCAGATGGCCGGCGCAGCTACCTCCGGGTTAAACTGAGCAACCAGACCGGACGCTGGGTCGCCACCCTGACAGGCACACAAAGTTCCGGGGCACTCAGTTCGATGGTGCAGGCTGATGGCCTCCTCATTATCCCGGAAGGTCATACCCAGGTCAACAAAGGGACGGAGCTTACGGTTCGGCTCCTCACCGATCTCGTATCTGAACCGCATTGAGTCGAGGGGTATCATGTCGGGCACACAAGCAATCAATAATTCGATCAAGGCAGAAGCCACTTCGTCGCGCGACTGGCTGCGTATTCTGGCCCTGGTGCTGGTCGGCATCGGCATCTTGCTTAGCGGGTACTTGAGCTATGTCAAACTGACTGAAGTGCCCATTCAGTGTATCGAGGGTGGAGCCTTCCAGTGCGATGTGGTGCAGAACAGCGCCTACGCCCGGTTAGCTGGAATTCCAATTGCCTATCTCGGCCTGGCAACTTATGGATTGATCGGTTTCTTGATCCTGTTTCAGGATCGAATCGGATTCTTGCGTGATTATGGCAACGTGCTGGAATTCGGTGTGGTGTTGTTTTCGTTCTTGTTCTCGATGTGGCTGGTCTATGTGCAGGTCGCCATCCTGGAAGCGCTCTGTCAGTGGTGTCTGGCACACGAAGTGAACATGACCATCCTGTTCATCGTGGCGATTCTGCGCCTGCGCCGCAGTCTGAAATCAACCTGAAGCGCTAAACCACGATTCTGAAGCGCAACGAAAAAGGGGCCGTGCGGCCCCTTTTCATGTGTACTGGGTGTGAACTACTGCGAATGGCTTCGCAGAGTCCGCGCGATGATGTCTTCCTGTTCGCGCATGATCTTCTCACGGCGTTCTCGTTCGCGGCTCTCACGACGATCCCGCGCCGAACGCTTCCCTTCCATCGCTTCGCGGAGAGCCAGTTCCATCGCCGTCGGAACTTTCTCGTCAACCTCGACCGATTCGACAGTCGGAATCGGTTCGGCATGGCTCTTCATGCTCATGTCGATCTGGCGCTTCTTGCGATTGATCTTGATGATGCGTGCCTGGACGGTATCGCCTACTTTGGCAATATCGGATGGGGACTTAACGTAATCATCAGCCAGTTCGGAGACATGGACCATCCCAGGCCGTTCAGCACCGATGTCGATGAACACGCCATAGCCTTCGACGCGGACAACTTTGCCGCTGATCATCTGGCCTTCCTGAAGGTCATCCCAGGAGAAATCCGGCGGCTTGACGAGCGAGAGCGCCACGCGGCTGTTGGCCGGATCGACCTTGAGGACATAGGCGGTGATCTCTTCACCAGCCTTGACCACATCTTCCACATTACGGACGTTGGGCTGCCCCAACTGAGAGATGTGGAGCAGTGCATCCTGACCAATGCCGATGTCCACAAAAGCGCCGAACAATTCAATTCTCTTGACCGTTCCCTTGACTTCCATCTTGGGCACGAGATCGCCCAACGTCTTGGGCGCTTGAGTAGTCATTTCATCGGACATGATCGCTTGCTCCTGTTGCCACCTTTTCAGGCTGGTTGACCCTGTAACGGTTGGTATGTCCAACCGGATTGAACCGAACTTGACTTACATCTACTGCCCCGGAGTTGGGGTCGGTGTCAGCGTCACGCTCTGGGTGACGGCATACTGCACATCCGGATTATCCGGGGCATAAGCACTGAACGGCCTGTACCCGTCCCAGGCATACAGATTGCTCAGCTTGACGGTGAGGTCCATACGCTCCAACGTGGTATAGAAGACACCGATGATTTCACTGGATTCGGTCAGTTCACCGTTCGCCGCGCCGGTCACAAAGGCAAACACCACCATCCCCTTGTCTGGATAGAAGAGGTTGAGGATGGCCTGATCATCAGTTCCGGGGGTTCCGAGGACGTAGGTCGGTTCACCCTGAGCCTCGATGAGCTGGCTCATGGTCTGATTCGGCGCCAACTGGATGAACAAGGAACTCACCACCTCGCCATCTTCGGAAACCATCTGGCAGCAAGGATCGCCGTCCACGGGTTTCCACTGCGCCCCGACCACAGGGCTGTTCTCGACCGTTTGCGTCTCGGGGTTCTCCAAATCGGGAGCATCCTCAAGAATGGTGAGGGCGTCGCTCCACGTCGTCACGCCGGGCGTGATGCCCCGCCAGCATGGAGCTTCGCAGTCTTCTGAGCTTTCGATCAGACTGCTGTCTTTGAGAAACTTTTCATTGCGAAGATTGGGAGCAGGCGTACACGCAGCGGCGAGGAGTACCAGGAGTAGAAGTCCTGGAAGTATCAAACGAGCCTTCATCGGTGGATTGTCTTTCAACTTCAGGCTGCCAATGAGCTAAATGAACAGGGGCAGTACGGAACTGCCCCTGTGGTTTACCCGATTGAATGGGTTAACTCAAACGCAAGGTCAGTCGATAATCTCCGGCAGTGACCCCGAATGTACCGCCGAAGTGCGTGGCTATGATAATGTACTGACCGTCTTCTGACAAGGTGAAGCCGCTGATAAGCGAGTTGGTCGTATCGCGGGCAGCATCATCATTCTGCGCGATCTGCACCCCGTTCGGATCGATCAGGAAAAGCACCGGGTCGAGCGTACCCGTCAGCCGTTCCATACTGATATTCACCGTCTGTCCAGCCTGCCCGGTGAAGGTGTACAGATCGAACTTCCGGTTCAAGCGAATGCTGCCCGTTGCCGTCTGATCGCTGGTCAGGACTTGGGCGTTCTCGATCTGCGCCGCGAAGTCGATGGTTGTGGCATCTGGGCGCTGTACTGTTCCGAAGATACCACCCTCCCCGGCCGCAACCGTTCCATCCACACCGATGTTATAACTGGTCACGTAGCGCTCGCCGAAACGGATCGTTTGGGTACGAGACAGCACCAGTTGACCATTGGCAATCACATTCAGAGTAAAAGTGGTGGGGCTGTTGTCATTGCACAGGTTCTGATGCTGCACTTCGATTTCATACGGGCCGGCGGTTGGCAGACGGCCCTCCGGCCAGTAAATATAGGATACCGGTTCACCTACCGCCGGTGTGCAGTTCACATTGCCATTCGCGGCCAGAGTACCGCCACTCGGAATCTGCGGCGAGTCATCGAAAACCGCATCGCCAACCGGATCGCGCACGAGGAGTTGAAGATCGACACCGGTACTCCACTGGAGGCTCACTTCAACCGAGCCACGTGGCAGTCCCGGCAGATTTGGAATCAATGTTGCCGCCGCTACTTGATCCCCGATGCCACTCAGAAGCAGTGAATACTCGCCTTCTGTGCCGCCCAGAATTTGCCCATAACGGGTTGCCACGACCGTGTAGGTTCCATTCAATACCAATGAGAAGTTCTGGAGAGCCGCATCGGTATTGCCGCGTTCGCGGTCATCGTTGAAGGCGGCCTGATTGCCATTCGGGTCCAACAGCAGGAGGAGTGTATCCAGGCTGCCAGAAGTCGCGTTCATCTCCACTGAGATGACCTGTCCTGCCTGGCCTGCGAAGCTGTAGACTTGAAGTGGCTGCCGATTGGTGATGTCCCCCGCAACGGGTGATCCAGCCACCAACGAGGTTGGTGTCGTCCCAGAGAGGTCAGGGGCAACCGGTGGATCAACCTTCACACCGCTGTTGACGGTTGTGGCCGTACCATCTGCGCCCACGCTGAACGACAGGAGAAATACCTGGTTGGGGAGCAGTGTCCCGGTGACCGGAGCGGAAGCCGTGCCGTCGAGTGTCACTTCAATTGAGAGATTGGCTGGTTCAGCAGTCGGGCAATCCTGAAGGGGTTGGTAGTACACCAGAATTTCATAGCTGCCCGTCGGGATCGCGCCAGCGACCCAACTGGCTTCTTCCGTGGGAGAATTGGCTGTCACCTGATTGCAGACGCTGTTGGCATTGACGCCGAACTGTCCACCACTGGCGACCGTCGGGGTGTTAAAAAACAAACTTCCCCCGATAGGATCACGCACTTCGAGATCAAGGTTAGCAGTCGAGTTCCAGGTCAGGCGAATCTGCATCCCGGTCGCGGTCAAGAGCTGGCCGGAGGGTTGATAGCCTGTGGCCGAGTCGATGGTCAGGGTCAGTTCAAACTGGGTGGATTCAGTGGGCACGCCAGAGGCGGGTAGAACCGTTACATAGTAGAGGCCGCCCGTAGGAAGCACCTCACCAGCTAACGAAACATCTGTCTCACCGGAGGCAGCCGCGGCCTGAGCGATAGTCTGACCAGTTGAATCGGTGATGAGAAGCGCCAGAGCCGTATCCGCGCTGGCAGCAGTCAATGTGACCTGTTCATTCGGCTCGGCGGTCAGCGTGTAGACCTGAGCCAGATTGTCCGCATCCAATGTGCCAGTGATCGGGGTGTTCGGTGATAACTGACGGCCCGAGGTCTCCTGAGCAGAAACAGCCGACAGTCCGAAAACCAGACCGATCACCACAAGCACGAGAAGTCCAAACCGTTGAGAAGACATGAGAATTGTCTCTCCTTACCTCGACATCGTTAAGCATTCCGAATTGGCGAGTCTATCCCATCCGGGAAACCTACGCCATGCGGCCAATCGACGATTGCCCCACGTCAAGAGCCAGCCGTTGGGGTCAATTCGGGTATTTCTTGCTGCGTCAGGGCGAGTTCCACAAAGCTGGTCATGCCCTCAGAGACATCCACTAACTCGGATACGCGCAGTCCATCGATATTGGTGATGACTTCATAGCGACCGACCGGGATGTCCCCAACCACGAAAGTTTCCTGCCAGAGGGGATCGGAGTTCACATCAGAACCGTTATCCAGGAAGATGTAGGTAGTCGTGGACTGCACCACCAGCCCGGTGCGGAAATCGCGGATGGTCACGGTCTGGTCCTGAAGCAGGTCGCCGCGTGGCCCCATGACCCGCCCCGCGATTGCGCCGTGGCCGACATAGGAGACCATCCACAACAGCGGGTTATAGGTGTCGCCGTAGCGATCTCCCCCGACTCGCACTTCAAAATGGACATGGGGGCCGCTCACACGCCCCGTATTGCCTACCAGCCCAATCGGGTCTTCAGCATTGACGATCTGGCCCGCCGATACGAAGACATTCGCAAGGTGAGCATACAGCGTGAAGAGGGGCTGTCCGTTGTAGCCGAAATCATGGCGGATGAAGACCACATTGCCGTAACTGGGCGAATCCTGGAAGCCCGGCCCAGCCCAGACCACCGTGCCTGATCCAGCAGCGCGTACAGTCTGGCCGATGGGGTTGGGCATATCGATGCCGTGGTGAACGCGCCAGGGGTTTTCCTGTTGGGGGCCGTCGGAGCCGAATGCATAGGAAAACAGCGCGAAGTTGGTCGCATTCGAGTCGACCGGGCGGCTGAACCAGTAGTGGTCGCGCCCCAGCGGGTCACGCGAGATGGGCGGGATCAACGGCGGTGGATTCCAGTCAGCAGGAGGGCGTGTGACCACCTGCGCGGTCACGAGGGAATCGGTTGCTAACAGGGCAGCGGTTGGAGCGGGACGTGTGGCCGTGACCACGGCATTCAGCGTGGGCTGACCACCGCCAACCTGCACGGGGGCCAACGGAGCCAAAGTTGAATCCGCAGCGACAAGCGCGAGCGTCGGTGGGACGAAAGCCTGAGTCGAGATTCCGATGGTCGGCAGTGGGGTTGCATTACTACCGAAGCCGGCCTGCAAGATGGCCTGCCAGGACTCCGGATCATCGGTCGGAGCCTGGAGGGTTGGTATGACGATGACCCCACTCGATGTACCTGGGCGGGCATTGGCCCACAACAGCAAACCGAACCCGCCGAAGGCCAGGATCACCAGAATGGTCGTGAGGACGCCGCGTCTCATACCGGGCTATGACCCTGATACCGAGATCGGCGTGGGAGTGGCTGCAAAGCCACCAAGCTGCGAGTCCGTATAGAGTTCACGCATGGCCGCATACCAATCCAGACTACCCGTCTTCTCGAAGAGCCAGTAGTTGATGGCATTGATGTTCGCACGCCAGTCGGTTCCTGCTGCCGCCCTGCCCCACCCGTAATCGGCGGCAATCTGGGTGAAATCGAGGTAATAGCCTTCTGGAACGACTGATTTCAGGCGGCCGCCCTGGTCGTAAGCCTGAACATCGCCGCTGTTGCGGCTGAGCATGTCCCAGGGCATGGCACGGAGCGGTTCGCCAAACTGCCCAGATTGGGCTTCTTCAGCGACGCGGACATAAACACGCCAGTAGGTTTCGACACCGATGTCTTCGCGCACCAGTTCAATCTGGGGCGGAAAACCCGCGATCAAGTTGCGGGTGATGCCGAAGGCGCGACCGGTCATATACCAGTTGCGACGTTCTTCGCCGGGCTGGGGAAGCCGCTCCAATCCCCAGAAGGCATCATCCAATTGGCCGAGGAAATCCCAGCCTGCCTGATCCAGGGCGCGCTGACGCAGGGCGATGAAGGAATCGTTCACACGGTCGCTCAAAAACGGACTGGATCGCGCCACATCCACGCTGAGGAGCGTCCCCAATCCATATAGACCGTCCCGATCCGGGTTCGCCACCTGTTCGACGAACAAAGACTGGGGAACTCCAGAAGGCAATCCACCGGACGCAACCAGCGCGGTCGGGAGCGGACGTCCCGTCCACACGGGTGAGGATGCCTGATCGGTGACGCCGATGACGAGTGTGGATACACCCTCTTCTGTGAAGGGTGAAGCCACGAACTGTGTCCCTTCCAACGAATCGACGGCGAAGACCAGGCTGGCCCCATTCGGCGACCAAGCTGGCGTTCGGCCACGACCCAGCACCTGGGCTGGCGTCTGAATCTGCTCACTGGACTTGACGAAGACCTTTTCAATGCCCTCGTCGAGGGCGCTGTAGGCCAGGAAGCGACTATCGGGCGACCAGGCCGGATAATCCTCCTGGCGTTCGGTGGTATTGGTGAGGTTGGTAACGGCTTCGTCGCGGGGATCGTCCAGCGAGAAGATATAGATATCCTGATTTCCATCGCGCCAGGAGACGAACGCGATGCGCCGACCATCCGGCGACCAGGAGGGAGCGCCGTTGATGCCGGGAGCGGCGGACACCACCCGCCGACCACCGTTGTAGACATCCTGAACCACGATTTGTGGCCGGCGACCCTCGAAAGATACATAGGCCAGCCTGGCACCATCCGGCGACC
>JAEUQZ010000710.1 GCA_016788965.1 Anaerolineae bacterium
TCGCTGCAAAAGTGGGATCGCTATCAGGTGATCAAAGTGCTCGGTTCGGGCGGCATGGGTGCGGTCTACATGGCGCGCGATCCTCGTCTGAACCGGCTGGTGGCGCTGAAGATCGTGCATCCGATGCTCGGTCACGCCGATGGCTCGACGGGCGCGGTGTTCGTCAAGCGCTTCGAGAGAGAAGCTCGTCTGCAAGCGTCGCTCGATCATCCGCACATCTGCAAGGTGTACGAAATCGGTGAAATGCCGAGCACTGGCGAGGACGCGGGCTATCCGTACATCGCGATGCAGCTGATCAGCGGCAAGCCCCTTCACATCGCTCAGCACGAGATGTCGCTGTTTGAAAAAGTGCAGGTGATTCAGCAAGTCTCCGACGCAATGCATGCCGCGCACCGTCAGGGACTGATCCATCGTGACATCAAGCCCTCGAACATCATGGTAGAGCGCACCAGCGACGGAAAGTTTCATCCGTATGTGATGGACTTCGGGCTCGCGCGGGAGACGGCAGGATCGGATCAGAGCCGCTCGGGCATCATCGAAGGTACGCCGCGCTTTATGGCACCCGAGCAAGCACGCGGCGACACCAAGCACCTCGACCGACGGACCGATGTCTACGCGCTGGGCGTGACGCTGTACGAGATCTTGGCGGGACGCTCACCGTACGATGGCAGCGTCGATATCGACATCTTGCTGGCGGTTCTGACCGTCGAGCCGAAGCCGCTGCGCGCGGTGGATGCGACGATTCCGCCGGACTTGGAAGCGATCACGCTCAAGTGCTTGGAAAAAGAACAGGCGGCGCGCTACGACTCGGCGAAGGCGCTGGCGGACGACTTGAAGC
>JAEUQZ010000711.1 GCA_016788965.1 Anaerolineae bacterium
GCTCGCGGCGCACCAGGCTGTGCTCGAACTGTGCCGCGGCGATCGGGACCGAGCGCGTCATCTCCGCCAGGGTGACGGCGCGCGCCAGACGCCAGGCGGGGAAGTTGGAGAGGCCGGCGTAGAGGATCTTGCCGGCGCGGGCGAGATCCTCGAACCCGCGGACGATTTCCTCGGTGGGGGTGACGTCGTCCGGCCAATGCGCCCAGTAGATGTCGATCCGGTCCGTCTGCAGGCGCCTGAGGCTGGCCTCGACGCAAGCGGCCATCGCCCGGCGGCTGTTGACGAGCCGGCCGGCATTGGGCGCATCACCCCGGGTGTACTTGGTTGCCAGCACGAAGTCCTCGCGCCGCCCCTGCAGCAGCTTGCCGAGGATTTCTTCAGACTGGCCGAATTGATAGGCGTCCGCCGTGTCGATGAAGTTGCCGCCCGCCTCGGCGTAGGCGTTGAAGATCGCCGTGCTGTCTTCCACGCTGGCCCCATGGCCCCAGCCGGTGCCGAAGTTGCCCGTGCCCAGTGCCACCTGAGAAACCCGCAGGCCGGTTCGGCCGAATGATGTGTATCGCATGTTTTACTCCGCTGAATGAAAGGATCCGGCCTGCGCATCGAGCCCTGGCGCCGGCCGGCACTGCACCACGAGGTTGCCGACATAGGTCTGGACGGTCTCGCCGTGCTGATTCACGGTGTCGGTGCGCACCTTGATCAACCCTTGCTCCGGCCGCGACTTCGACGGACGAACCTCCAGCACCTCACAGACGACGTGCAACTCGTCGCCGGGCCGTACCGGGCGCAGCCAGCGCAATTCGTCGATGCCGGCGCCGACCACACCGCCGGCCGGCC
>JAEUQZ010000712.1:0-238 GCA_016788965.1 Anaerolineae bacterium
GACAATTGTGAAAGTTGCCTGAGGTATTTGTCTAGAGTGTACCGCGATTCCGGTTAACAGCATCTAAAGATCTGGCTGAGGGTATGTAAAGAGGGGGAATTCAGCCTATCCAGCACTTGCAGCCTCCACTATCATGACCGTGATCAAGCAATGAGGAAGCACAACCAATTATGTCCTATATTCTTGTAACCAACGATGACGGTGTGCAGGCTCCCGGTATTCTGGCGCTGGCACAGGC
>JAEUQZ010000712.1:248-837 GCA_016788965.1 Anaerolineae bacterium
GGTGATATTCGGGTGATCGCGCCTGCGAGCAACCAGAGCGCGAGCGGCCATAAAAAGACGCTGTTCACGGATATTCCGATCCAGAATGTGAAAATGGCGGACGGCACACCGGCTACGGCAGTGAGCGGGTCGCCTTCGGACTGCGTGGCGCTGGCGGCGCTGGGGGTGCTGGAATGGCCGGCGCGGGTGGTGGTTTCGGGGATCAACCGCGGGTCGAACATGGGGCAGGACATCACCTACAGCGGAACGGTGACGGCGGCGCTGGAAGGGGCGATTCATGGGGTTCCGGCGGTGGCGGTGTCGCTGGACAACGGGCAGGCTGACCGGGTCGAGGATTACCGGGTGGCGGCACAGATCGCGGTATCCATCGTGCGGCGGGTGCTGGAAAAAGGGCTGCCCCCGTTCACGATTTTGAACCTGAATATTCCAGCGCTGCCGGCAGTGCCGGAGATACGGCTGACGCGGCAGGGCATCCGTGTGTACGCCGACCAACTGGCGCGGGAAGGCGATATTTGCCAGATCGTGGGCGACCCTCCGGGGGGGCTGACCGATGAGGAAGGCACCGATTGGTGGGCGGTGCATCGGGGTT
>JAEUQZ010000713.1 GCA_016788965.1 Anaerolineae bacterium
GCTGGTTCGCGAGTCATTGATGAATCGGTTTAAAGAGTCAGTTCCGCAAGAAATGGTTGAAGATGTATTGGAAAAAGTCGTTCAAAGAAACATTTCGCCGTGGGAAGCGGTGAAGATATTAATGAAGGAGAAGTAAATGCACCACGTTCATCATGACTTGAAAGTATACGGCGGTATCAAATTATTTAGCGGTTCGGGTTCGCCGGAACTGTCAAAAAATATTGCGGAATATCTCGGCCTGCCCTTAAGTGACCGTGAGGTGATCGAATTCCCCAATGAAAATATCTTCATCAAGTTGAACGGCAGTGCCCGTGGGCAGGATGTGTATGTGATCCAGACCACTTCATCGCCGGTTCATCGCAACCTGATGGAATTGCTGATCATGATCCAAACTCTTCGATTGGATTCAGCGGCGCGCATTACCGCTGTGGTGCCGTATCTTTGTTACGGCCGTTCTGACAAGAAGGATCAACCGCGTGTGCCGATCACGGCTCGTTTGGTGGCTGATATGCTTGAAGTTGCCGGCGCGGACCGTTATATGACTCTCGACCCACATGCAGGACAGGTGCAAGGCTTCTTCTCCATCCCGGGGGATGTATTAACCGCTTCGCATTTATTGGTAAAACATATTAATGAAAATCTCCGTTCCGGAATGGTAGATCCGGTGGTTGTTTCTGTCGATCTGGGCTTTGCCAAAAAAGGCCGCAACTATGCAGCGGATATGGATATGCCGATCGCATTTATCGAAAAGCGCCGCCAGGGAAATGATGCGAAAGCAGAGGCCTTATCCCTGATCGGTGATGTGGAAGGCCGCGATGTGATTATCGTGGAT
>JAEUQZ010000714.1 GCA_016788965.1 Anaerolineae bacterium
ACCTATGGCAGTGATGTGGCGCATACGTGGCAAGTGGTTATTCAACAACCGCCGGGAACCCACAACATCCCCCCCATCACTGCACAACTTGTCAGCCATGCAATGGCGACATCTGGTGACTACCAATATACCTTTACACCAGATCGGCGCTTAAATCACATCCTGAACCCGCATACGGGCGCATCCCCCGATGAGTTGAGCAGCGCCACTGTAATTGCCCCGACTGCCTGCGATGCTGATGCACTTTCTACTTCCCTAATGGTCATGGGTGCGGATGCCGGTTTGACAATGATCGCAGCCCAACCGGATGCTGAAGCGTTGGTGATCAGCAAGACCGGCGTTGTGCGGCGTTCCGCTCATTTTCCGGCGAAATAATTGAGGCAGATGACGATGAACTGAGCAGGATCTCATCATAAAAACACAGTATCTTGCATGAGGGAAGTCCGGTGTAAATCCGGCGCTGTCCCGCAACGGTAACGGTGGTTATGCCGAAGCCCGATGACTCATCTGGATATTGTTCAGTCTTAGTGTCCTTCGTGGAGAAAGGGTGCGAGCTAACGTATTAAACGACCGTTTGCCCGCCCGAGAGCGGGTTTTTATTTGACCGTATAGCATCAGCAAAAGGATGTTCGATGAATACAACGCACAAAACTTTCGTCAGTGTCTTCCTATTAGTCTCCCTTCTTTTCAGCGTAAACACCATTGCCGCGCAGGGCGAACCAATGGAAAATTTCCGCGATGGCTGTGTCGAAACCTATGATCCGAATATCGATTATTTCCCATCGAAAGTGACAATCGATTATGCCAAAAACCTCGCCGTAGAATACTTCA
>JAEUQZ010000715.1 GCA_016788965.1 Anaerolineae bacterium
GCCGCTGACCGTCTCGACGCCGATCCCGGCGCGGTCGAAGCGTTCCAGTGCCTCCTGGATGACCGGGCGCATCACCGGATTGCTGGGATAGACCAGCAGCCCGGCGAAGTGCAGATGCTCGTCCCGGTCGATCTTCTCGGCCAGACTGACGACCTGATCGACGGGCGCGCCGGTGCGCTCGATGTCCGTCACCAGATCGACCAGCACCCGCAGCACCAGCCCGTTGGCTTTGGCCGCTTCGGAGAGGCCGGCGATCACATCGGGGTGATCGGCAGAGACGGAGACGCGGTTATAGAGCGCCAGATCGGCCAACCGGGCCGTCTTCTGGGGGCCAACGATGTTGTAGGGCAGTTGAATGTCGTTGATGCCCTCGGCGGCGAAGATTTCTGCCTCGCTGACCTTCTGGCAGGCGATCCCGACTGCGCCCGCTTCCAACTGCATTCGGGCGATATCCGGGATTTTGTGCGTCTTGGTATGCGGACGGAACTTGATCCCCAGCCCGTCGCAGCGTTCCTGCATCTGCTGGATATTCCGTTCCATCCGGTCGAGGTCGATCAGGACGCTGGGCGTCTCCAGGGCATAGATGTCCATCATGCGGCGCGCGTCCTCGATGTGCCTAGCGGTCGTTGATGACGGTGAAGATCATCGGGCGGCGGCGCGTCTCGTTGTAGAGGACGCGGCTGAGGTTCTCTTGCAGCCGTTCGCGGCGTTTGCCGTTCTGCCCATGCGACGCAGACAGCACTTCCGTCACCGTGCTGCGGATCAGATCGACCAGATCGGTCGCGCTCCGCATGTAGACGAAGCCGCGCGAGATGATTTCCGGATCGTC
>JAEUQZ010000716.1 GCA_016788965.1 Anaerolineae bacterium
TGGTGATATCAACAATGATCTTGTCGTTCAAATTGTCCTCCTCGGCAAGCTCTAACGCCTCCAATGTTCCGGCCCCAAGCAAGCAGAGGAAAACCATTTCGCCAAACGCCGCTGCGTCGGCAAACGTCCCCTGCGATGCGTTTGCCCCGGCCGATGCAGCCCATGCAACGGCCTTTGGATTATCGGCCATGCGCGCCCCCATCCGCACCGAATGGCCAATCGCAACAAGTTTTGTGGCAATGGTTTTGCCAACGATTCCGGTTCCAAGTACTGCAATGTTCATGGTGGTCAGTGGTTAGTTGTCAGTGGTCAGTTGCAAAAAATGCGTGTACGGTGATACTCCAACTCTCTCTTTCTTCCCTCTGTGCTCTCTGTGTCTCTGTGGTTTTTTAAGAGAATGAACCACAGAGGCACAGAGGACACAGAGAGGGGAGGGAGGAGAGAGGGAGGATAATTTCTCAACTCACCAACTCACCCCCACGGCAAACCGGTACTTGGCTCCCGATTCGCGGAGCAGTGGCGAGCTTGCCCACAATGGCAGATGCAGGCTTAGCCGAACCGGTGCTGGCGAATCCAGCGCGGCAATCACCACCGACGGAAGGAAGAGTTCATCAAGAAATTCCAGAAGATCAACCGAGGCGATAACCCCTGCTTCGGCATGGATTGTTTTGAAGCCGTCGAACGTCACTTCCCCCGGGAACAGCCAGCCAGCCGCGCCATAGGCCGAAACGTCAAACTCACGCAGGTACGGCGTGGAGATCAGCCACGCGAACGGGTTCAGATTGCCGAACGTCAGCCGTCCGTTCAGCAGGCTGCGGCCATAACGC
>JAEUQZ010000717.1 GCA_016788965.1 Anaerolineae bacterium
ACCGCGTGCTGAGCTTGAATATGCTGCCGCAACTGGTGGCGCAAGCCCCGACGCTGTGGAACGCGGTGAGTTCGGGGGTGAGCACCGGATTGAGCTTCGAGCAGATGATTCAACTGGTGTGGTACTTGAAGGATGTCGAGAGCAATAACATCCGGACGGGCGTGATCAATGAAGAGTATACGGCGGGGTATATGACGCCGGGTGGCGCAGCGGTGCTGGTGCCGGATCGGGCACGACTGGGTGAGCTGATGGTGGGTGTGTTCGGGGTGACCTACTCGCAGTAAAGCGCACCGATCAATGACACATAAAAACAGCCTGTCCATCTGGACAGGCTGTTTATTTTCCGGCTAAAAAAGCCCCGCTATGCCGTGTGCCGCGATGTTTTTGAACCTGCTTTCGCAGGGTGGGCATCTGACTGAATGACTCGGTCTTAACCGCGCAGGTCTATCACCTTGCCTTCAGACGTTTTGACGCCCGTAAAATGGGTGTTGGCTCAAACGCATTGCGCCATCACGGGCACAGCAGGATAGACTCTTTTATACCAGAGCGGTATGGGAGTGTAAAGGCTGACCTTGATGGTAAGAGCGGGTTTAAAGAAGTGTTTACAGGCGATTAAAGTGGGGAGAAGAAGGGGGCACACTTTCGTTTGTGCCCCCACTGGAAACGTTATTCAGGTTGGGCGTCTTCGGCCTGTTGGGATTCATCGACGACGACGGCGATATGCACTTCATCAAGCTGCTGCTGGGTAGCGGCAGAAGGGGCATGAACCATGACGTCCGCCCCGTTCTGAGTCTTGGGGAAGGCGATGACTTCGCGAATGTT
>JAEUQZ010000718.1 GCA_016788965.1 Anaerolineae bacterium
TAGCGGCGCCCTCTCCGGCATCACCTGGGAAGAACTGGCCAAGCAGGCTCGCATGGCCGTCATTTCGGAGCGTCAGGCGCGTCTCCAGAGTCGCCTCACCGCCACCCCCGAGTATGCCACCTGGTTGTCCAAACCGGGCGCGCTTGTGGGCAAGAAGAAGGGCCTCTAGTTTGCCCGGTAAAGTCTGAGGCGGCCCGTTACCCCAATTCTTAAAAAATTAGCAAAAGCAAGAGCTGACTTGCCTTTGCTCTATACACTGAACCATGTGCATAGCAAGACGACATAGTGCGTCTTTCGTGTGCACGACGTTTACATCTCTTGCGAAATTAATTCGTAATAGGAGGATAGAACCTTGGCTACTGCATCTGCATCTAAGCTTCAACTTAAACCGCTGGCCGACCGAGTTGTTGTCAAGAAACTCGAAGCCGAAGAAAAAACAGCGGGTGGCATTGTCCTTCCCGACACCGCCAAAGAGAAGCCGCAGCAGGGCGAAATCCTGGCTGTTGGAGCTGGTCGTCTGGATGATAAAGGCAACCGTCAGCCCCTCGAAGTAAAAGTGGGCGATAAAGTGCTGTTCGCTAAATATTCTGGTACCGAAGTGAAAATCGACGGTCATGAATACCTCATCCTCGCCGAAAAAGACATTCTTGCTGTAATCGGCTAAGACCGTCTGCATTTCACCGGAGCCCTTGAAAGGGCGTTCGGACAAGTAAAGAATCACCCAATACAACTTCAATTTCAGGAGAAATCGAAAAAGTATGGCTAAGCAAATCGTATACAGTGAAGTGGCTCGTCGCGCTCTTGAGCGTGGACTTGATCAAGTGG
>JAEUQZ010000719.1 GCA_016788965.1 Anaerolineae bacterium
GGTGCGCAGGGGCGCAAGGGAATCTGGCAGGTCATGGGCGGACAGGGTGGTGCGCTCGGCTCTTAACCCGCATCCAATGTCAACCCCAACTGCAGACGGAATTATCGCGCCCCGTGTGGGAATGACGGATCCGATGGTTGCGCCAATCCCGAGGTGGACGTCCGGCATCACGGCGATGTGGGGGCCGATGATCGGCAACGAGGCAATGTCGCGCAGCTGGGCGGCAGCTGCCGGCTCGACCAGCACCCCGTCTGTCCACGTTCTGATCTTCCCTTCAGTGATTTGACTCGTTGGCGCCGTCATGGCAACGTGCCTTCTTGGTTGGGTGGAACATTGGGTGGAACACGTAGAGTTAAGTCATTGAAGCACCCGTAGCTCAGTGGATAGAGCGCTGCCCTCCGGAGGCTTTTCTCTAGCGATTCCCCGCGCAGATGTTCACGGCGTATTCCTCTGGTGTTCACGCGAGACTGCCCCGTCTGCGGCGTTCGTGGGGGTGTGTGGCGCATGGTTGGGTGGAACTTGGGTGGAACATGCCTGCTCCTTCGCCAGCGCGGCGCGGATGGCGTGGTACACTTCGGCAATCCTGCCATTTGGGACGATGTGCTTGTCAACACGAGCAACGATTTCGTCCCATGACGCCTCGCTCGGCGCCTCCGGCATCACCGGGCCGGCAGTGCGGATGGCATGGAGTTCATCAATGGCGGACCACGCGTCAATGAAAGCGCGATAATCATCGTCCGCTTCTCTGTCCGCGGCATGGATAGACATGCCCAAGATAACGTCGGCAAGCTCTCGAAGCCGATCGTCGCTCAGTCGTTC
>JAEUQZ010000071.1 GCA_016788965.1 Anaerolineae bacterium
ATCGCCAATAAATCGCCGCTGACCATTGCCCTCGGCCAGAGCGTGGACGGCACGCCCGTCGCCGCCGATCTAGGCACGATGCCCCACCTGCTCATCGCCGGGACGACCGGTTCCGGTAAGTCGGTCTGCGTCAACTCGATCATCGCCAGCCTGATTATCCTGAACCCGCCCGACCGGGTGAAGTTCATCATGGTCGATCCCAAGCGCGTCGAGCTGACCGGCTATAACGGCATCCCCCATCTGGTCGCGCCCGTCGTGGTCGAACTGGAGCGTATCGTCGGCGTGCTGAAATGGGTCACGCGCGAGATGGACGAACGCTACAAACGCTTCAGCATTGCCGGGGCGCGTAACATCGAGGACTTCAACAAGCATCTGACGGAAGACGCCGAGCGGATGCCCTACATCATCGTCATCATCGACGAGTTGGCCGACCTGATGATGCTGGCTCCCGACGAGACCGAGCGGGTCATCACCCGTATCGCGGCGCTGGCCCGCGCGACCGGCATCCATCTGGTGATCGCCACGCAGCGCCCGTCGGTCGATGTCGTCACCGGTTTGATCAAAGCCAACTTCCCGGCGCGTATCGCCTTCGCCGTGGCGGGTGGCGTGGACAGCCGCGTCATCCTGGATCAACCGGGCGCGGAACGGCTGCTGGGCCGCGGCGATATGCTCTACATGAGCGGCGACTCGCCCGCGCCGGTGCGCTTGCAGGGCGTGTTCGTCTCCGATACCGAGATCAGCAACATCGTCCGGCACTGGAAGGCGCAGACCACCGCTGACGACACCGCCGTCCGCCCGATCAGCGCCCTGGTGGTCGATAACACCGTCGTCGAAGCGTCCCGCAGCGTCGTGCCCGGCAATGAACGCAGCCAGCTTCAGGCCGCCTTCTGGGATCGGGACGACCGCCCGCAGTCCAGCGTCAGTTCGATGTCTTCCGACGATGGCGACGAAAACACCGACTCGGACGATGTACTCTACGAAGAAGCGGTCGAGATGGTGCGGCGGCTGAACAAAGCCTCCGTCTCGCTGCTCCAGCGCCGCCTGCGGATCGGCTACACCCGCGCCGCCCGCCTGATCGACCGGATGGAAGAAGAGGGCATCGTCGGCCCGGCCACCGAAGGCAGCAAGCCGCGCGAAGTCCTGCCGTCGAAGGATTAGAATGAATCGGTTTTCGGGACGCAGTGATGCGCTCGAACAAATGGATGTGGATAGCGGCTACAGTGTGTTATGAACTTCTTGTGCGGTTTTTTCCCTCAACGCCAGCCTTACTCCCCCTCTGCCACGAAGTGGAGAGGGGGCCGGGGGGTGAGGATCAGGGAAGAAGCCTCTGCTGGAGTGCATAACACCCTTGTGCCCTGTCCCTTTAGTGGACATGGCTTTTCGGCAGCCGGACACTTTAGTGTCTGGCGGCGCAAACCGGACATCCGCCCATTGTTCTGAACCTGCATGATTGCGCCCCTCATCTCTCCATAGACGAGGATCGCCAGCCCTTATGCCCCCGACCCCCGACAGCCTGCCGAATTACCACTTCATGCTCATCGCCCCCAACCTGGGGTCCGAATGGCTCTTCGACGCCGGGCGGATGTACTGGGAACGTTTCCGCCCCATCGTCGTCAGCGATCTGGAACTGGTGCGGTTGATCCCGCAGCCGTACACCATCACGGTGACGGTCATCGCCCGCCGTGACAGCGCATCGCAGTGGGGGGTATGGCTGTCGCAGGTTCAGCCGGAAGCGCTGTTCGATCCGATGGTCTACGATCTCTTCGAGGACGCCAAAGTCGCCCTCAACCAGCGGGCGGAGAGCTTCCAGCCGTTCGGCGTGCCGCTTCAGCCCTCGCCCACACCGGAGATTCCCCTCAGCCCCTCGCCCGGATCGATCCTCGGCGATCCCAACGCCGCGCCGACTCGTCCGGCGGGCGGCTTCGTCACCCAGACGCCCACGCCCAACCTGAGCGCCCCCACGCCGCAGCCCACCCCGCCCGCCGAGGCTCCGCAGCCGCTCACCCCCACCCCCGGATCGCTCCTCGGCGGAAGCTGACTCCTCAGCGGTTCGACTCGGCTGCGAGATGCGTTTATACTGTGTGCGGCAGAGCCGTTCATCCAGGAGGGTGAATCGCGGTGTTGGCAGGAGATGTCGGTCAGTTGGCCGGCCAAAAGCTGGGGCAGTATGAACTGCGCGAACGCATCGGCGCAGGCGGCATGGCGGCCGTCTACCGCGCGCATCAGTTAAGCCTGCGGCGCGATGTGGCCGTTAAGGTCCTCAGCGCAGCCTTGAGCCAGGATACTGATTTTTACCAACGCTTCGTCCGGGAAGCGCAGACATCCGCCCAGTTGGAACATCCTCACATCATCCCGGTCTATGATTACGGCACGCAGGACGGCCTGAGCTTTGTTGCCATGCGGTTGCTGACGGGCGGGACTTTGGCGCAGCGGCTGCAGAACGCCCAGGATAAGAGCACCAGTCTGCCAGGGCTGGGCGAAGTCGTCAGCATCACCCGGTCACTGGCAAGTGCGTTGGACTACGCCCATTCGCGGCAAATCCTGCACCGCGATGTCAAACCCAGCAACGTGATGTTCGACGAACACGGCAGTCCCTTCCTGGTCGATTTTGGCATCGCCCGGATGCTTTCTGGCGCCAATGAAATCACCGGCAGCGGCATTGCGATGGGCACGCCGTCCTACATGTCCCCCGAACAGTGGCGCGGAGATACCGTCACTCCGGCCAGCGACCAATACGCGCTCGGCATCGTGGTCTACGAGATGCTGACCGGACGCCAGCCCTATGCCGCCGAAACGCCCTGGGCGATCCTCCATAAACACCTCAACGATCCGCTGCCGTCCCTGGGTTCCGGTATTTCAGATATGCTGTATGCAGTCCTGGCAAAGGCAGCCGCCAAATCCCCCACCGACCGCTTCCCGACCTGCCGCGCCTTCGCTGACGCGCTGGAGAAAGCCGTTGGCGAGAGCCGCTCGGAATCAACGGGATTCTCTATCGGCGGGCTGGACAAGCCGCTGCCCGCGCCGGCTGCCCCGCCGGCTGCGGTCGAGGCCGAAGCGCCACCACCACAATTCGAGTTCGAGCTTCAGCGCAAGCGCGAGTCCGCGCGGGATGAGGCCGTATCGACGGGTGTGTATCCCGCTCCAACTGCGCCCGCGCCGCAGACCGCCGCTCGAAAAAGCGGCCTGCCGCTGCTGGTCATTGCCAGCGGACTGCTGGCCGCCGTTGGGCTGATTGCGGTCGTCCTGAGCCTGATTTCTGCCAATGGGCCGCTGCAAACCCAGCCCCCAGGTTTGTCGCCGCTGACCCTCCTCGGCCTGGTGCTGGTGGTGATCGGCGCAGCGCCCTGGGTCATCCCCGCCCTGCAGGATCGATTCCGCCAGAATCGTCCATCCGCGTCCCCGCCGAGACCACAGCAGGCCGCCGCCAATGTCCCGACGGAGCCGCCCGCGACTGAACCCGAACCCGCCCCGGCGCTCGACGACATCCTCACCATCAAGCCGCCGCCCGCGCCTGCTCCCGCGCCCATCGCCCCGCCCAAACCCGTCTACCGGGCGATGGCGAGCCTCGAGGAGGGCGAACGCCTCGGCATATACGAACTCCGCAAGCGGCTCGATAAAGGCGAGCGCAACCGGGTCTATCACGCCTTTGATACCCACCGCGAGCGTGAGGTCGCCGTCAAGGTGCTGGGATTGGGCGAAAGCAGCGAGGAGCGCGGCAAACGCTTCGCCCAGGAAGCCCGCATCCTGGGGGCGCTGCACCACCCCCACATCGTCCCCTTCCTGGATTACGACTCCATCGACGGCCTCAGCTTCATCGTCATGCCGCTGCTGGAAGGCGGCACGCTCAAGGAGAAGCTCGCCGCCGGGCGGATGAATGGCGGTCAGGTCATGGGGCTGCTCAAAGAGGTCGGCAGCGCCCTGGATTACCTCCACAGCCAGAAGGTCATCCACCGCGACCTGAAGGCCAGCAACATCATGTTCGACCAGCCCGGCAATGCCTATCTGGTCGATTTCGGCATCGCCAAGCTGACCGACAGCGCCGCCCAGCAGAACATCACCATGGTCGGGCAGGTGGTCGGCACGCCCTCGTACATGGCCCCGGAGCAGTGGCTCGGCGTCGAACTGACCCCCGCCGTCGATCAGTACGCCCTCGCCATCCTCTGCTTCCAGATGCTCACCGGGCAGCTTCCCTTCGATGCGCCCAACACCCCCGGCCTGCTCTACAAACACATGTACGATCCGCCGCCGTTCCCGTCGAAGATGCAGCCTGACCTGCCCACGACGCTCGACGACGTGCTGCACAAAGCCCTCGCCAAGAAAGCCGAGGAACGCTACCCCTCGACGCGCCAGTTCGTCGAGGCGTTGGGGCAGGCCCTTGCCCAGAACGGCTCGCCGGAACGCAAGCTGGGCCACGTCTTCATTTCCTACAGCCGCCGCGATCAGGACTACGCCCGCCAGTTGGCCGACCAGCTTCGCACTAACGGCTTCGGCGTCTGGATCGACGACCGCATCGATTATGGCGACCGCTGGTTCAAGGAGATCGAGCAGGCCATCGTAGACTGCGCCGCCATCACCGTCATCATGACGCCGGACTCGCACGAATCCGAATGGGTTCACCGCGAAATCCTCATCGCCAAGCGCGAGAAGAAACCGATCTTCCCGCTGCTGCTCAAAGGCCAGGAGTTCGGCATCCTCATCGACATCCAGTACGCCGACGTTCGCAGCGGGCACATGCCGCCCGACGGCTTCTACATCCGCCTGCGGCGCGATCTGGCCGCCCGCGGCGGCTGATCCCCATCCACGACAACAGGACGAAACCGAGACCCCATGCTGCTCAACGAATATCAGTGGTCACTCAATCCGCGCGGGCTGCACAACCCGATGGTCTACCGCGGCCCGCAGATGGATCGCTGCCTGCGCCTTCAACTCGGCTGGTACAAAATGGTGGCGGCGGGCAACGAATTCCTGGGCGACTGCGCCACCCTGCTCTCCTACAACATCACGCCCATCATCCGCATCTACCTGCAATCGCCGGGGGCGCGTCCGGTCGATGCCGGGATCGCTGATCTCTGGCGGCAGTACGCCAGCGTCGGCGTCAAGTGGTTCGAGTTCTACAACGAACCCAACCTGGCCTTTGAGTGGCCCCCCTCCGGCATCGAGATCAGCCCGCGCAACGTCTCCGGCGCAGTTGGCCCGATCATGGAAAACTGGCTGGTCTTCGCCGAGACCATCATCAGCATGGGCGCGTATCCGGCCTTCCCCGCCCTGGCCGAAGCCGCCTCCGCCAACGAAGGCTCCATCCCCTGGATGGACGCCATGCTGCTCTACCTGCGCGAACGCCACCGCGACCGGTTCCGCGCCATCATCAATAACGGACTGTGGATGTCGGTGCATCCTTCCACGCTCAACCACTTCTACCAGGAAGTGCCAGGGCAGCCTTACCTCCCGCGTGACCCGCGCCAATACAACGGCGAAGAGGGCGGCTGGCACTTCGAGTATCCCTACGACCCGATCTGTCAGGCCACCGATCCGGGGCGAACCGTCTTCGGCGGGACGCGCCTCACCCCCTACGGCGACCCCAACGGCCTCAACGCCATGGGCATCGCCTTTCATTACCGGCTGGCGCAGTGGTTCGATGCTGGCGTCGTGCCCGTCGTCGGAACCGAAGGCGGCGTCTATCCCACACCCCTCCAACCCGGCGAGAAGCTCCAGCAGGATTCGCGCTACCCCTGGTACGACGCCAGCGCCCACGGTGAAGCTACCGTGGCGGCTTTCAACTGGATCGCCACCGTCGCCCCGCCCTGGCACTTTGGCATCAGCCTGTGGAAAGAAGATGAATACCTCGACGCCAACCTGCCCGCGCTCTACCGCATGGAACGAGTCCCCCAGATCAAGCGCGTCGTTCCGCCCCTCAGTTCCGGCGAACCCAGCGACTTCAGCGGCTATCTGGGACGCGGGCCAGGGCCGATCCGCGGCGAGCCGACCTTCCACGTCGTCATCCTCGCCCCCGGCCTGGATCCCCGCTGGTTCTTCGAGACCGCCCAGGGCTACTGGAACATGTTCCGCCCCCTCGTGGCGACCATCTGGGACTACATCAACTACATCCCTTATGACCGCAGCCTGGCCGTGACCGTCATCGCTCCGCCCGATCTGGCCGACAGTATGCGCGAGGTCATCCAGAAGCAGTACCCCAACGTACTCTTCGACCTCATCCTGACCACCGGCAATCCGCAGAGCGTCACCGATGTCCTCAACGCGCGGGTGTGGAGCAACCGCCGCTTCGGGTAAACCTGGCCGGGCTGATCGACGAAAACTCGACCCTCGGCGAACTGCTCAAGGCCATCATCGGCTATAACGGCAACCCGTCGCTGTTGGAAGTGATCGCTTATTGGGGCTACTGGCTGCTGGTGCTGGTGGGCATCCCCTGGCTGGTGGAGCGCCGCGCGTCCCGCCGCCTGCCGCTGGCGCAGGCCGCTGATACCGCCGGGTAAGAACGTTCAGCGGGGATTCAATACGGGGACATCGAGTTCATCCCCTCGAATCTGCTCGAATTCCGCTTCGATCAGGTCAGCGATCTCTTGCAGATCGGCGGGTGGGAAGGCGATCTCCTGCATGTGCTGGATCAGATCAGCCACCGGTTCGCCGGTTGGTTCTTGAATGCTGCGGGCAAATTCCAGGACGCGCTGCTGAGCTTGCGCGTCAAGCTGCTGAAGGACATCCATCAAGTCGCGTCGAATGGCTGTCATCGGGATCACCCTTTCCCCGTTCAACACGCTGATTCTAACACACCCTCACGGGATGACGCGGTTGTTGAGCATGTCGTTGATCGACTTGACCAGACGGCGCAGTTCGGCCTCCATATCTTCGGTGATGCCGTCCTGGATCGCCGCCTCGCGGAACAGGTCGCGGGCGTCCCGCAGTTCCGCCTGACCACGCCGCAGCCGCGTCAGTCCAGCCCGCATCTGGGTGCGGGCATCACGGCTGGCCGGGCTGGTATAGTGATTGGGGAAATCCCAGCCGTGCCGGGTCGCTGCCGCCCGCAGCCCTTCCAGGAAATCCTCTACCCGCTCGATCTGCTGCGCCGCGCCCTTCTGCAGAAGTTCCTGGATGGCGTCGCTCAGCGACGGCTCTACGCCGAAGTCCAGCGTCATGATGTCGCGGTAGCGGCCTTCGGCATCCGTGGCCGTGCCCGGCTGCGGACGCAGCGCCGTCTTCTGCGGCGAAAGCCCCGTGAACACCGGATACAGGATGCCGACGCACAGGTTATGGATGTCCGTGCGGAAAAGCTGCTCGTCTTCGCGGCGGCGGCCGTCCAACTGCCGGGAACTGTTCAGGTCGATGATGCGGAGTTGGCTCCCGTCCCAATACACATGTTCCAGCTTGTGATCGAGGTAAACGATGTTCTGCTGGTGCGCCATCCGCAGCAGTTCGCTGAATTGCAGCGCCAGCGCCAGCCCTTCTTCGCTCGGCAAACGCCAGCGCACACCCGATTGGTTGGGCTTCATCAGGTAGAGCAGGTTGTGCAGCCGGGGCAGATTTTGCAGCGCCAGATACGGCCGCCAGCCGCGTTCAGCGAAGCGCGGCATGGCCTGGGCGAATCCCAGCACATCCAGGTGAAAGGCTTCCAACTCCCCATCGGCCGGCGCTTCCGACTTCGTGGAGATGTACCCGCAGTCGATCAGATCGACCACATGAGGATTGCCCGCCAGCTTCATCAGCAGATCGGCTTCGTTGGCGAAGGCGCGGTATTCCCAGCGGATTTCGCCGTCGGCGGCCAGATGCTCCGGGCGCATCACCTTGAAAGCCACCGTCTGGCCGCTGCGCCGGTGCAGGGCATCCAGCACGCGGGCATAATGCCCCAGCGCGAAGGTATCATTGTACTGGTCGATGCGATACAGGTCGGTCAGGCTTGGCATAGATATCCCCTGGGTCAATATATCCCAAGTCTGCCGGGAACTTGGGATATGAGTTCGACTCTACCATGACTAGGGGGCATTCGATAGGGTTGATAGGCCTGAAAGACCAAACCGGGTCACTCACTTTGCACACCGGGGAATCTGACTATAATTAGGTCAAATCGACTGTCTCTAGGAGTCCGGTGATGCCGACCCCTGAACCGGGTATTCGTCTGCGGAGCAGCGCGCGAACCAGCGTCGGGCAAGTGCGCGAAAACAACGAAGATACCGTCCACCTCTGGACTCGTGATGACATCGTGCTGGCGATTGTCGCCGATGGCATGGGCGGCGCGGCCGCCGGCGAAGAAGCCAGCCGGATTGCCGTCGAGACGGTCAAGTCGGGCTTCGCCCAGCGTGAAGCGGAGGGCGATACCAACGACAATACCCTCACCGAAAAACTCCTCGAATCGATCCAGTCTGCCAACCAGCGCATCGTCCAGAAAGCCACCCGCTCGCCGGAGATGCGCGGCATGGGCACGACTCTGACGCTGGCGCTCGTGCGCGGAACCTATGCTGTCTTCGCCCACGTCGGCGACAGCCGCGCCTACTGGGTCGATGGCGCTGATCAGAGCATCGCCCAGATCACCTCGGATCACAGTTTTGTCCAGGCCCTCGTCCTCGCCGGACACATCACCCAGGAGCAGGCCGCCAACCACCCGATGGGCAATGTACTCTACCGGGCGCTCGGTCAGGCCGAAGAGATCGACGTGGACATGTATTACAAACGCCTCCACGTCGGCGACCGTCTGGTGCTGTGTTCCGATGGACTCACCCGGCATGTTAAGCCGGAAGAAATCGCCGAACTCTCTCTCTCCGACCCCAACCCCGATCTCACCAGTCAGAAGCTCATCGACCTCGCCAACTCGCGCGGCGGTGAAGATAACGTCAGCGTCATTGTGATTTCGGTGGAAGACAGCGGATCGCTCAAGCCGCGCCGCAAAGTGGCGATCCGGGGCGCGGAAGAAGACGAGACCCTGGTACTGCCCAACAGCCCCGTCCGCAAGCTCATGGACGATGACCCTACCGTCACTGAACGGGGTAATGCCAAAGCGCCCCGCAGCCGCCTCGACGAAGAGACCGCCCACGGCGAACCCACCCTGGATGGGCAGAAGGCCGCCGCCGAACCCGCCCGCGACTCCGCTGAGAACGTCCGCGTCGTTGAGCCGCTGCCTGTGACCGGCCCGCGCCTGGGCCGCATCCCGGAAGGCCGCGATACCCGCAACCCTAATGAGTGACTGCCCCCGCCCATGACGCTCCCGCTCGTCGTCCTCACCGGAGCGCCAGCTTGGGCGCAGTCCGTCCAGCAAACCCTCGCCGAAGGTTGGCGCGTCCAGCCAGAGACCGACCCCAACGGCTATCTGTCCCGCCTTGCCGATGCCCGCCCCGCGCTGATCGTCGTGGACGGCGCGGATCCACACTGGCGCTACTGGATCACCACGCCCAAGACCAGCCCCGCCACCCGGCGCATCCCGCTCATCCTCGTCGCTGATGCCGCCGAGACTCGCCAGGCCGCCCTGCTGGCCGGCGCCGATGTCGTGCTGGGGCAGGCCGAGTTCCAGACCCGCGCTGCCCAGATCGTCGCCGAATACGCCCGCCAGCTTGACCCGGTGCTGATGCAGCAGTTGGACTGCGAATGCCAGGAACCCCTGCCGCCGCTGGCCGTCGAGGGCGTGGCGAAGTTCAACGACGGTGAATACTACCCCCAACATGACCTTTTCGAGGCCCAGTGGGTCCAGACCCCCACCCCGGTGCGCGACCTCTACCGCGCCATCCTTCAGGTCGGCGTCGCCTACTACCAGATCGAACGCGGCAACCATCGCGGCGCCCTCAAGATGCTGCTGCGGAGTGTCCAGTGGTTGGCGATCCTGCCGGATGTCTGCCAGGGCGTCGATGTGCGCCAGCTTCGCGAAGACTCCGCCCGCGTCCGCGCCGAACTCGAACGCCTCGCCCCGCAGGACATCGCCGCCTTCGACCGCCGCCTGCTCAAACCGCTGCGGCTGGTTCAGCCCCCCGAATCACCATCTTGAGCAGGTCGCCATGCGCTCTGCCCTACGCTGCCTTAGCGATCCTTACTCTCTACCACGTGGACAAAGCGGATTCAAAAAGTCCCTTCCCCATTTCATGGAGAAGGGATTTAGGGATAGGGATACGATTTCTGATTTGCTGAAACTACCCTTCGAGGATTCATGCGCCGCGTCCTGATCCCCGCGCTGCTGCTGCTGGCCTCGCTGTTCCTGACAGGAGCAGCCCTGGCAGTCGGGCGCGGACTGTCCGGCGGCCAGATCGCCTATGCCGGTTGGCGCGGCTCCGAGTACCACATCTTCCTGCTGGATGTCGCCCGCAGCCTCCATCACAGCCTGACCACCCTGGACGCCGAACCCTGCTGCCTGACCTTCTCCCCGAACGGTGAGTACCTCGCCTACCTGTCCTCCCTCAACGGCGGCTATCACCGCCTGCACATCGTCCGCTGGGATGGCCTGCGCCTGCCCGAACCCATCCGTGGCTATGTGGCTTCCGTCCGCCCGCTGTGGACGCCTGACGGCGCGGCGCTGGCCTTCGTCACCCTCGACAGCGGCTTCAACATGCAGGCCGTCCAGATGCGCCTGCCGGACGGCAAACTGAGTCCGCTGCCCACCCTCGACGGCCAGCTTCTCTACCCGATCTGGTCGCCCGATGGAACCCGTTTCGCCTTCGTCAGCGCGGATCGGCTGCATCTCGCCCCGGCGGACTGCCTGGATCGCCTGAACGCCTGCCCGGATCGCGCTGTCGTGTCGGGATCGACCGAGATGATGGGCTGGCCTGTCTGGTCGCCGGATGGAACGCGCCTCGTCTTCGCCGGACGCAGCGGCGGCCAAGAGTCCTACCTGTTCTTGGCCGAGGCCGTCTGTGCGGCCTCAACCTGCCCGGAACCGCGCCGCCTCACCCTGCAATCCCGGACGTACACCGGAGCCGCCCTCTGGTCGCGCGACGGGCGCACCGTGACCTTCCTCTCGGATCGGGAGGGCGTTTGGTCGATCTACGCGCTGGAGATGGGCTGCCTGGATGCGCCGGATGGCTGCGCCGGGCAGGAAAGCCGCCTCAGCCAGAACGACACCAACGCCTACTCCGCCAGTTGGTCACCCGATGGGAGTCAGTTGGTCTTCGTCACTCAGCGGCAGCCCGGCGCCGGCAATACCGGCATGGCGATCCAGTTGTGGTCGCCGGAGGGACAGCGCCGCCTGGTCTCGCGCCTGTTCTTCAACCCTGCCCCGGTCTGGTGGCCCGCTCTGGTGAAGTGAACTGATGGACAGGTCAATAGGGTTGCTGCTGTAGAACGCAGCAAGGGTGCTGATGAAAATCCCAACGACCATCTTGCAGCTTATGACGAAGGCATTGGCCGAGGTGCGGGGCGATGCCAATCATCAGCTTTCACCCCATAGGCGTCGGCTCATTTATGACGCTTTTCGGACATCGCCGGAACCCGCCATCGGGAAGTTTGCGCTGGCCTACCTCGAAATCCTGACCGCGCGTCACATCCTCCCCCTGTGGCAGGAAGACAAACTGTTTTACCCGTGGCGTGATCTCCCACAGCCTGCTCAACTCATCAGAACTTGTGAAGACAGACTGCGCGGCTTGCTGTCGTCATTCTTCAGCCCGGATGCGGAAAAGTTAGCCGCCGAAGTCGTTATGTTGACCGGGGAAGATGAACGCTCCCCTTGCTATCCAACCTGGTGTGTGTTCGAGGCGGCAGTGAGTTTATTCTTTCGCGCGGATTTCAATCCTGATGAAGAGACAACCGATCATGACTTGAGGGAAAACCCCGCCGCCAAAAAAGATGTCGCCCATCTGGCGCTGCTGGCTTATGCTGGACGCATTCTGTCCCCGATTTCTGACCGCGAGAAGCTCAAGGCAATCTGGGAACACTGGTACTATGAAACGGAACAGGATACACCGCTGCCCTGGACGCTGAGCCTCGACCCCGAAGCCTGCCTGGATTTTTGGGCGTGGTGGCTGGATGAGGCCATTCCCAGAGCGTGGCAGTTGGCTGAGTATTACCAATCCACGCCTGTGAAGGAGAGTGACATGATCCACCTTGAGAATGGCATTCTGTTTATCGGTGACATCGACGAAATCATCCATGAAGACGATGAACAGATTGTCATCCTGTGCGGCCCCGGCGACTCGCACGAAGAAACCTTGACCGGAGAAGATGCGCGACGACTCAGCGAATGGCTCGACCGAGATTACGATGCGCTGCTTCAATACCGTCAAGCAACCGGTCAAGAGGTTGCTGAACGAAAACGCCCTCGATACCAACGTAACCCGGATACGTCAGATTCAACGCCATCCGAAGACATCGATATCCCTTTTTGATCCACAGGCTGAATCAAAAACCCCGCCGAGAGAGTCCTCCCCCGGCAGGGTCATGCCGATCCAATGCTGCGTCGCCTATTGGATGAAGTCGAACGACACCCAGATTTGCTCGGCCAGCGCCAGATTGCGCCCATCGGCCTCGCCCGTCACGAAGCCGTTGAATTCCGGCGCGGCATACGACTTGGCCGGCGTCACCAGGATTTCGATGATGTTCCCGCCATTCAGCACCAGGATGTGCGAGACGATCTCGACCAGACCGGTCGTCACGCCGTTCACCCGCGCCGCCGGCAGCCCGTCATGCTCGAACACCGCCACCGGCTTCCCGTCCAGCGCCTCAGCCTCATAGCTCACCAGCGGCAGCTTGCCCAGCAGCGATTCCAGGTTTTCCGCCGTGGTTCCCTCCGGGGCGACCACCGCCGCGAAGTGTACGCTGTAGACCATCTTCCCTTCTCCCCGCTGCTCCGCGACGAATCCATCGTTCGGCGTGATGCTCAGGAAACCGGGGAAGATCACTTCCGCGCTGCGTTCCATCGGCACGCTGAAGTCCGAAGCCGGACGCAGCGAGTATTCGTTCATCGGGTAGGTGACGCTGCCCAGATCAGGCAGGTCTACGATCAGGTAGTTGTCGATATCCTGCGCGCCCACATGGAACGCGCCCAGCACAGTCACGATCAGGACGATCAATACGATCAGCTTACGCGGCAACATGTTCCTTGATTCTCCACGGAACCACTTCAACGATGCCCCTACCATACCATGTCCGCGCCGCGCCCCGGAACCGACCTGAGTCGGATTTCTCCCCTCGGACTTTAGACGGATCGGCCGCCAATCCGCATCATGTCCACCGCTTGCCCCCAATCGCCCCCGCAAACGCTATAATCACTCCTGGTGCGGTTTGACCCTTCATTGGAAAGGAAACGATCATGTCCCGTCTCCGTGTCCTGCTGATTGTACTGGTGATGCTGCTCGCGCTGGCTGTGCCTGCCCTCCACGCACAGGAAGACCTGGCCTCGATGGCCGAAACGCTCATGGCCGCCGAGCCGTCCTTTGAATATGCCGAATCCATTGTGAACTTCGAGAATGAAGGCCTGAACATTATCGGCACGCTCGCCCTGCCCAAGTCGGATGCCCCCGTGCCGATTGTCCTGCTCTTCCACGGCTTCAAGGGCGAACGCGATGAACTGCCCGTCATGAACACCGAGGAAGGCATGTACAGCCGCACCGCCCGCCTCTTCGCCGAACGCGGCGTCGCCACCCTCCGCATCGAGTTCCGCGGCTCCGGTGAAAGTGAAGGTCTCTGGGAAGACACCACCTTCACCGGCCAGATCAGCGATGCCATCGCCGCCCTGGATTTCGTCCAGACTCTCGAAGGTGTCGATCCCGAACGCATCGGCATCATCGGCCTGAGCCAGGGCGGTCTGGTCGCGGCCTCGGCTGCCGGGCAGGATGCCCGCGTCAAGTCATTGGTGCTGTGGTCGGCGGCCGCCAATCCGGCCTCGAACTTCGCCAACATCCTCCCCATGGAGGTCATCAAGGCCGGGCTGGCCCTCCCGGATGGCGAAGCCCTCCCGATCACGCTGCCCTGGGGTGAAGAAACCAGCATGAAGCGCCCCTTCTTCGAGGAACTCTTCACCGTCGATCCCGTCGCGGCCATCAGTGACTACGCCGGCCCGATGCTGGTCGTCGTCGGCAGCCGCGATACCACCGTCTACCCGATGCCGCAGCAGGGTGAGGTCTTCATGACCTACCACGACGGCGAAGAAGCCCTGGTCGTCCTCGATGGCGATCACATTTTCGACGTGCTGGCGACCGGCCCCGAAGTCCTCGATCAGGCCATCTTCAACAGCCTGGCCTGGTTCATGCAAACCCTCTGATCCCCGCCCGAATCAAAACCCCACCCCGGCGCACCTCCGCCTCGGGGTGGGGCTATGCAGCGATCTTGTCGTTTCTTTCCACGAGAAGCGCAAAGTTAAGGGGGTCTAAGCTCAACCTTTTCCGTTCGAGAATCGGCGCTCACTTATCAGGAATCCCGGCGCTTCTATGAAAACCCCAGTTAGCGCAGGGAACACGATCAATGACAGAGGGTCATAGACGTTATTTGCAGCCAAAACTATGAGTGAAGAAATAATACCTATCCCGGACAGTAAATTGGATACACCATATGCCCGCGTAGACTCCCCAACACGTGTAATAGTTTTACGTGATCTAAGCAACGTCTTTTCACGGTAGGTATACTCTCTAATTCTAAGAATCTTCATTCCCTCCCTGATCCTTCCTATACCAGATGCGATTACAAGAATTCCTACGACAATGGAAAGCCACATTATCTTTTACCTCATCTATCGAAAATAACCTCTCTCTTTCCAGAACCCCTGGAGGGGGTGGTCTTCCTCTAGCCTGGGGGATTACATCCCTCAGCGCCCCCCCACCCTCTCCGTATGATCTTGGCGCTCTTGGCGTCTTGGCGGTTCAATTCTTCTTTTTCTTTGCGTCCTTTGCGTCTTTGCGGTTAGATATTCTTCTCTCCGATTTTATGGCGCAAAAGTAGACAAAATGTCACCCTAACCGCCCCATTTTGTGCTATCGTGGAGATACGAGGATGAACTCCCCTCCCTGCGAAGCGGGGAGGGGCCGGGGGAGGGGATATTTCCCCATTGCACCTTCACAACCTATGACACGCGATTATCGCATCCCATCGTTGTTGCAAGAATCACCGAATTGCAACTGCAACAACTGCAACATTTTCAACTTTTCGCGGATTTGCATTTGCAGCATTTGCAGCACTTCTGGCA
>JAEUQZ010000720.1 GCA_016788965.1 Anaerolineae bacterium
CTACGACCGCGGCGTAGACGATCAGAGCGTCGCGGTTCTCGATGTTGTGGAAGTCGCGCAGGACAGGTTCTGGAGGGCTCACACTGCCGTGTGTGCGGTAGTGCCACTGCAAGTATCCGATCCACAGCACGATCTCCGCAATGCGCGCCGCGCGCGGGTTGATCTCCAGACCGAGGAACTGGTGAGGGTCAACCGTGACTCCTTCCAACTCGAGAAGACCCTGTGACTCGCCCAGGTCGTGCAGCAGATTGAGTAGTTCGCCCTCCAGTCGCTTCATATGCTCAAGCGTGACGTAGAGGAAGTTACCGCTGCCGCAGGCTGGATCGAGCACACGCACGGTGCATAGGTGCCGATGAAAGGTGCGGATTTCGGCGATGGCTTCCTTGCGCTTGCCCTGCTGATCGTAGGTCAAGGCGGCAGCCTGAACTTCGCGCCATTCTGCCCGCAGGGGTTCGATCACAGTGGGTAGGACCAAGCGCTCGACGTACGCGCGGGGAGTGTAATGCGCGCCGAGCTTGTGACGCTCGCGGGGATTCAGAGCACGCTCCAGCAAAGTACCGAAGATAGCCGGTTCGACATGGCGCCAGTTGGCTTCCGAGGCGCTGAGCAGCAAGAGCAACTGGTCGCGGTTGAGCGGGATAGCGCTGGCGTCAGAGAACAGGCCGCCGTTGAAACGCATAACCTTGCCTTCGAGGATCGGCGAGAAGCCACCCGTGTTCATGGTGTGCCAGAGGTTTTCGAGCATGGGCGCGAAGTTCTCCGGCTTGTTCTTGAGGCGTTGCAACAGGGCGGTGAGCGCTCGTGCGGGTAACAG
>JAEUQZ010000721.1:0-446 GCA_016788965.1 Anaerolineae bacterium
GGAATCCTTCAACGTGCTTGTGCGCGAGCTTCAAGGGCTTGGGCTTGAGGTCAAGATTGATTAATTCAAGATTGATTAATTCAAGATTGATTAATTCAAGATTGATTAACCCCCTGAGCAATCGCACTTCGCCGACGCGCTGGCACGCCACACGTGCCGAAGCACATCAACTGAATAACTGAAGCACTGAACTTATAAACCGGGAGATCATCGTGTTCACACAACCGAATCAGATCGTCGGGCAGAACTTCCGCCGGATCATGATCAAGCTGGCATCCTCCGATGACATCTTGAACCGTTCCCACGGCGAAGTCACCAAGCCGGAAACCATCAACTACCGTTCGTTCCGCCCCGAAAAGGACGGACTGTTTTGCGAAAAAATCTTCGGCCCGGTTCGCGACTGGGAGTGCCATTGTGGCAAGTACAAACGCATCCGCTACAAAGGG
>JAEUQZ010000721.1:456-812 GCA_016788965.1 Anaerolineae bacterium
GACCGTTGCGGCGTGGAAGTAACCCAAAAAGCGGTCCGCCGCGAACGCATGGGGCATATTTCCCTTGCCGTTCCTGCCGTCCATATCTGGTACCTGCGGTCGCTTCCTTCCAAAATTGGAGCGGTTCTGGGATTGCCCACAAAAGATGTGGAACGGATCGTCTATTACGAGTCCTACGTGGTGGTGCAGCCCGGTTTTACCGGGTTGCAGGTGAACGACTTGCTGACCGAAGAACAATACCTTGACATCAAGGCAAGCCTTCCCCCAACAAACGCCGACCTGGACGATGAAGACTCGAAAAAATTCATTGCCTTGATTGGTGGCGAAGCCGTGAAGGAGCTTCTGCGCCGGGTGAA
>JAEUQZ010000722.1 GCA_016788965.1 Anaerolineae bacterium
GATATTATCACTGGCCAATTCCCTGCGTTGGGAACTTGGGGTGAACCTTCATGATACGGTCACTGAATCTATTTATGAAGGGGCTTCACGTATAGCTAAGAAAACGGTAAAGGCAGAGAATGAAAAATCGCCTTACAGTTTTGATATGAAGATGGATAAGATAGTAACAAGCCGCTGGCTTGGATTCCCTGTCATGTTTCTGTTGCTGGCGGTTGTTTTCTGGGTTACGGTAGCCGGGGCCAATGTTCCTTCAGGATGGCTGGCTTCTTTGCTGATCGATACGCTTCAGCCTATTTTAAAAAATGGGGCCAACTCAATAGGGTTACCCTGGTGGTTAAGCGGCGTGCTGATTGATGGGGCCTATCTTTCCGTAGCATGGGTAGTTTCAGTGATGCTGCCGCCGATGGCGATCTTTTTCCCGCTATTTACTTTACTGGAGGATTTTGGTTATCTGCCACGGGTGGCATTTAATATGGATAATTTGTTTCGTAAAGCCGGAGCACACGGCAAGCAGGCGCTGACGATGAGTATGGGATTTGGGTGCAATGCCGCCGGTGTGGTGGCCACAAGAGTGATAGACAGCCCGAGGGAAAGACTGATCGCTATCATCACCAACAATTTCTCCTTATGCAATGGGCGATGGCCTACACAAATTTTAATAGCCACTATATTTATTGGCGGATTGGTTTCATCACAATGGGCCGGTGTTGTCTCAGCCGGAGCAGTGGTAGGTATTGCTGTATTGGGGATATTCTTCAGTCTCGTGGTTTCATGGGCGTTGAGCAGGTCCGTCTTAAAAGGCGAAGCTTCT
>JAEUQZ010000723.1 GCA_016788965.1 Anaerolineae bacterium
GATGTGCTGACTGCGGCGGATGAACTCCTGCGCGAATGTCAGGTGGCAATGGGTATTGCTCAACCCTTGATGACCCCTACGCCCGAAGCCACTGAAGAAGCTTCTTCATAACCACTCTCGTTTCATCAAAAGGACGATCTCATCGTGGATCGCCCTTGATATTCTACAGACTAACCGCTGGGAGAAGGATCAAGGCAGCTTGGCAGTTCACTCGCGCTGCGCGGCCAATTCCGCCCGTAAAACGCCAGATACTCCCCCACATGCGATGACCAGTACGCTTCATCATGTCCCCCGCGCGGATTAATGACATACGTATGGTTAATGCCACGGCCTGTCAAGCGGCTGGAGAACAATTGTAGATTGTTGCCGGATGGGTCTTCCGCGCCGTTGTCGATATACATCCGCAGCCGCGCATCTGGTAGCAGTGTCGAGTTATTAGCCAGTTCCAGCGGGTTAAAATCCGACGGTACTTCGAATAGATTGTCCGGCATATATGCGCTGTGCCCTCCCACGATGCCAAAGACATCCGGATGTCGCATGGCGATGATGTACGCCCACATCCCACCCCGCGAGATGCCGCCAATAGCGCGATGCTCCCGGTCGCTCCACGTACAAAAATCACGGTCAACCGCTGGTATCAGTTCATCCAGCACAACCGTCTCATACGACGGATCAGGCGGGAAGGTGCTGATGTTACCAATCGACCCATAATAGGGCATGACGATGATCATCGGTGGCAGCACACCACTTAAAAATCCTTCATCCGCCGCCGCTAACAACCCCAGTTCGCTCCATTGATTTTCACGCGCGG
>JAEUQZ010000724.1 GCA_016788965.1 Anaerolineae bacterium
GGGCATGCGACAAGAGGGGCGTGTCATCAAATGATCTCACTTTGCAGAGCGTGTAGTGTTTGTGAGTCGCGCGGAACGACGAGGTTTGCCACGCCGCGAAGTAGTAATTCTGGCGATCTGCGGCACGAAGGCAAGCGCGTGGCAAAATAGGGGCTTTTACGCGGGCGATCTAGCCCCTCTGTCCTAGCGCGAAGAGGGCAACTCCAACGTCTAACGAATGCAACCGCCAAGGACGCCAAGAGCGCCAAGGGAAGACGAAAGCTAGTGGAACCGCCGATTAACGAAAATAGACGCAGACTAAAGAATCATTTGCGTTCATCTGCTGCATCTATCCGCGGTTCCATCTCTCTTCTCTCTTGTATTTCGTCGTGTCCGCCGTGCCGTCGTGGTTCAATTTCCTCCCCGCGTTTGCTTGGCGCTCTTGGCGTCCTTGGCGGTTCAGTATTCTGAATGCTAGCCCGAGTGCAGGATCATTTACGGGCCGAGGCGGTGGAACTCGACGACGAGCTTCCACGCCTGTTCCGGGGTGTCGGCGAAATGGATCAACTTAACGTGGTCGTCGGCGACGACCCCTTCATCGGCGAGTGCCTGAAAGTTGATGATGCGGTTCCAATACTCTGAACCGTACATGATGATCGGGATTTCTTGCATCCGGCCGGTCTGACGGAGCGTGAGGACTTCGAACAGTTCGTCGAGCGTGCCAAACCCGCCGGGGAAGATCACCAGTGCGGCCGCGCGCAGGATGAAGTGGAACTTCCGCATGGCGAAATAGTGGAACTGCAAGCAGAGTTCCGGCGTGATGTAGGGA
>JAEUQZ010000725.1:0-366 GCA_016788965.1 Anaerolineae bacterium
GCCAAAGAGGCGATCATCCGCTCCACCGAGTTCCTGCAGCCGGACGACCGCGCCGGAGTCGTCTCCTTCGACGTGGATGGCTACTGGATCGCCGAAGTGCAGCCGGTGCTGGACCGGCTGGGGCTGCAAACCCTGGTCGGCACGCTGCGCGCCAGCGGCGGCACGGACATCCTGGCGGGCTATCAACTGGCGGCGGCGGCGATGAGTGGCGAGACCAGCCAGCGCAAGCACATCATCCTGCTGACCGACGGCGGGGCGAGCGACCGGGGCTTGATCGAACTGGCGGGGCGTATCAACGAGGAATTCGGCGTCACGACCTCGACCATCGCTATCGGCGCGGGGGCTGCGCCCTTCCTGGACGAAATG
>JAEUQZ010000725.1:376-807 GCA_016788965.1 Anaerolineae bacterium
CTCCTACATCGTCGAAGGGGATTTCATCCCGGAACAAACGCTCGACAGCCTCATCCTGGAAGGGATTACCGCTGTCCCGGCGCTGCGCGGCTACGTCGCCGCCACAGCCAAGGACACCGCCCAGGTGGTGCTGCGCGGTCCTGAACCGTTCAGCGACCCGATCCTGGCGGTCTGGCAGTACGGGCTGGGGCGGACGGTCGCCTTCACCAGCGACGCCACCGCCCGCTGGGGAGTCAATTGGATTTCCTGGGACAATTATGTCCGCTTCTGGAATCAGGCCATCCGCTGGACCATCACCGAAGGCACTTCCGGCAGCATCGAGTCCCAGATCGTCATGGATGGTGAACGCGCTCGCCTCGTCGTCGATGCCCGCGACGATAACGGCGGCTTCCTCAATGGCCTGAACCTTCAGTTATCCCTCGTCGATCCAG
>JAEUQZ010000726.1 GCA_016788965.1 Anaerolineae bacterium
TCAGGCTGGCAAACTGATCCATGATACCGCAGGGAATACCCACAAAGGTATGCGACGAACGCTGGGCCAGCTGTGCGAGATGTTCGCGACTGTAGCCGGCGCCAAACAATGCGTTCAGGCTCCAGGCCAATCCGCATTCGAGGGCGGCGCTCGAGCTCATACCCGAGCCGATGGGCAGATTGCCGCCGAAGGCACAGTCGAAACCCCTTACCACTTTCCCGTCTTGCAAAAATTGCTTGATGATACCCATAAGGTAGTTGGCCCAGAGTTTGGGGCCGGGCGTCAATTCATCAAGTCCGGCGGAATATTCCTCGTCGATATCGCAGGCCAGGAAGCGGCATTCATTCGTACCGTTTTCGGCTATAGCGAAAAAGAGATATTTATCAATAGCGGCGGGCAATACGAAGCCGTCGTTGTAGTCGGTGTGTTCGCCGATGATGTTGATACGGCCGCAGGCTCGCACCCATTGGGGATTGCCGGCGAACCGGCCCTCGAAGGCGGCTTGCACTTTGGCGATAACCGCCTGATCGGATGGGGAGAGTTGTGGCATTTGTAATTCGGTTGTGGGTTGTGGGTTGTGGGTTGGTTTGTATACGGTTAAAATGAACCGACAACCGACAACTCACAACCCACAACTGATCGGCTATTCACTCATATCCATATTGTGAAACACATTGACCACATCGTCGTCTTCTTCCAGTTTTTCGATCAATTTGATCACGTCTTCCACTTCGTGTTCGTTGAGCGATTTAAAAAACGTGGGTAGACGCACCAATTCGGCGCTATCCACTTCGATATGGCGTTCTT
>JAEUQZ010000727.1 GCA_016788965.1 Anaerolineae bacterium
ATCGCCCGTTCGATTCCCGCATTGGGCGTTGCCGCCAGGTCTACCCGGATGCCGCCGCGCCGTTCGAGCAGGCGCGAGAGAAATTTCAGATTCGACGGATTGTCGTCGACACACAATACGTAGAGCTGCTCCGCCAGTTCGACATCTCCCCCCTCGGCAATCTGCAAACGGCGTTGCGGCGCCTCGGTTGCCTCGACGCCGTGGGCCTCGGCCAGCGGTACCTCGAACCAGAAACGGGAACCTTCGCCAACCACGCTCTCGACCCCCATCTGGCCGTGCATTTCCTCGATCAGGCGCTTGCAGATGGTAAGCCCGATGCCGGTGCCTTCGACCTTGCTGTTGGCCCCCACCAGCCGCTGGAAGGGCTGGAACAAGGCATCGATCTTGCCGGCGGGAATCCCCGGTCCGGTATCGCTGACGACGATCCGGTATCTCCCGCCGTCGGCGGCCTGCCCGGCCACCGTCACCGTTCCGGCCTCGCGGTTGTACTTGATCGCATTGCTGAGCAGGTTGAGCACCACCTGTTTCAGGCGCAGGGCATCGCCGCGCACGAACACGCCCGGCATTTCCTCGCGGCTGAGGGCGATCTGCTGTTTTTCGGCCAGGGTCGAGGTGAGTTGCACGCACTCGCCGATCAGCGGCGAGATCGCCACCGGTTCGAGCGACAACTCGAGCTTGCCGGCCTCGATCCGCGCCAGGTCGAGGACTTCGTTGATCAAGTGGAGCAGATGCCGGCCGGCACGCAGGATTTCGAGCACGTTGTCGCGCTGGTCGGAACTGAGTCCGCCATCGAGTTCGAGCATCT
>JAEUQZ010000728.1 GCA_016788965.1 Anaerolineae bacterium
TGCTGACCCGGTTTCGGGGTTGGATGGAGCCGGAACGCCTCGCGGCGGCGGCGCAACCCGATGGCGCAACCGCCAAACGCTAGCTAGGCCAGCGGCAATCTCGCGATCATCACCCCGGCATCGTCCGGGCAGACCGCGACGCTAAACCCCATCGCCCGGCACAGCGCCAGCATCGGCTCGTTTTCCCGCAGGATTTCTCCGAACAGTTCGCGGAATCCCCGCGCGCGCGCGTGACGGATGAGCCGGCGCACCAACAGGCCGCCCAGTCCGATCCCGGTTGCCGCGCGCAGCAACACGATGGCGAACTCCGCCCGCCCGCTGTCATGAAGGTCGCGCATCAGCCGCGCCACCCCGCAGCTTTCCAACGGCTGGCCCGACCGCTGCCGGAACACCACCAGCGCCATTTCCCGGTCGTAATCGATCTGAGTCAGCCGGGCCGCTTCTTCATGGGTGAGTTCCTTGACCGTATGCATGAAGCGCATCCGCACTTCCTCGGTCGATAGCTGCTTGAACGACTCCACAAAGATCGGCTCGTCTTCCGCTCGCACCGGACGAATCAGCAGGGTCGATCCATCCGGCAAGGGCACGGTTTCTTCTAACTCGCGCGGATACGGTCGAATCGCCAACCGCTCATGGGCCGGGCTTTCCACGGCGGCCAATCGAATGCGAACGGCGCTTGCGGCCAGCTCCCCGTCCGCCATCACCAGCGGATTTAATTCCAATTCGACGATTTCGCCCAGATCCACGATCAACCGTGAAACCTTGACCAACAGCGCCAGCAGACGGTCCAACCGGTCGGGCGTG
>JAEUQZ010000729.1 GCA_016788965.1 Anaerolineae bacterium
GCCACCAGCTTGTGTTGCTGTTACGTCCCACGACGGAATAGGTTTCATTCCGGCTGATCTTGGTCAGAATCACGCCGGTGATCGGGTCAGGCGTTCCGCGCACATTCAAGCGGTATGCCCCGGTGACGGTGGCGTATGCCCCTGTGACCATGGGCGTCGGGGTTGCGAAGCCCCCGCCCGCGCCCACCAGCGTAAAGCTGTAGCTCAAGGACGCGAGTCCCGTAGCTTCGTAGTATTCAACGAGGAAGGTGTGCTGTCCGGCAGCCAGCGTGACGTTTGTCGTATACGTCTGTCCGGTCGCCGAATGAAACTCGTTGATGTAGTAGATGTTGTCGATAGCCACCCGCACACCATCATCCGCCCGTACCGAGAGTTGATACGTGCCGAAGGGCAGCGTCTGCACACTCGTCCAGCGCGCCGAGAAGTTATCCGCCGGGATGCTCGCGACGGGTGATCCTGCGCCCCAGTCATGCGATGGGCTGGCCTCGCTCTGGATGAGGGTGGGCGAGCCAAACAGGCTGGGATTGCTGAAGTACTGGGCTGTCCACGGCCCGCTGCTGGGGAACGGATTGGAATTGTTCAGCGGTGGGAAGTTCGGCCCCTGCGGGTTGGTCGCCAGATTAGCCCACGTCACATAGAGATAAGCGTTGCCCGTTTCTTCCGCGAAGTCCACCTGAATGTGGTGTACACCCTGCGACAGTTGAATATCCGCCGAGACGATCCGCGCCACCGAAGGATTATTGAACGTGTCAATGAGCGGTGTGCGGGCGAAGTCCACCCAGATTTTCACCTTATCATCCGCC
>JAEUQZ010000072.1 GCA_016788965.1 Anaerolineae bacterium
AGATGTCATGAAGCGATCCACCCAGCAGGATGACCTGACCACGGCGCTGTTCCTTTTCGAGCCGCTCAAAGGACTTCCAGGGATGCTGGAAACGACCTGTTTGCAGGCCTTCGAAGATGACCCTGCCTACAGTTGTGTCGAACCCTTCTTTGAATGCCTCAATGCAATAGGGCAGAATCCGCATAGCGTGACCGACTTGCAAAAGGCGCGGCTTGAGGTCTTCCTGGCGGCCAAGATCGCTGATCCTCGGCTGAGCATCGCCGTAAAGCAACGTTGGTGGCCGTGGGATCACGCCGCATTCGACAGCGCCAAAGATTTCGTCCGGTTGGTCGCGGGACTTGCGTAGCCGCGCAGATACCGCCTAATTGGGGGGCGCGGGGCGAACGTAAATCGCTAAAATATTAGATTAGGATGTCGTCAGGGGGAAGGAAAAAAGATCATGGTTGCGAGTGTTCAGCCCACCGAAGAACACGTTTTACGGCAGAGGGAATGGACGCAAGAGCAGCTTGAGCGCTGCGGTTTCAATTACTATGCGCCCAAGAAGCGCGTCGTCATGGCCCGCATCCTCAAGCAGGACACCAGTATCGACTCCACGCTGGAAATCCTCATGGCGGAGACGGGCGATATTGTCTGTTACGACTCCGGCGACGACCTCCACGAGACTCTGGACGAATACTACCACTGGCCGGTCAAGCGCGACCTGTTCCGCCGCACCTACAAACGCTGGGATGAACTCGGCTGGAAGCCCAACCCCACCCAGGCGCATCTGATCGGGTTCGGCTGCCTGCCGTTCTTCAAGTGGCGCGGCATCTGGGCGCTCAAGCTGCCCATCGCCATCTATGTGCAGTCGTTGGAAAGCCCCGAACCCGTCGTTGTGCCAACCGGACGCTGGCTGTGCATCGGCGTCGAGGGCGAACCCTACAACATGAACGATGAACAGTTCCAGGCGCGTTACGTTCCATCTGAGCCGCCCTCAGAGTGAGCGGTGGGCATCGGCCAGCAGCAGGTCGATGACGCGCATGTTGGCGACCGCATCATGCGCCGGGAAGCGCGGCGGCTGTCCATTCAGCAGCGCGTCGGCGAAGTCCTCGGCCATCAGCGTGTAGTGATTCACCGCCGGGAGCGTGATCTCCTGGTAGCGTTCCCCCTGCCACCAGCGGATAACTGGCTCCTCGTTCGGCTCCACCGTGAAGCCCTTCTCCACCAGGATGCGCCCCTCGGTTCCGCGCAGTTCGTAAGTGTGGGTCTTGATCTGCCGGAAGCCGCAGTCGAAGTGCCCCAACACCCCCGACGGGAACTGAAGCAGCCCAACCAGCCGCTCATCCACGCCGGAACCATCCACCCACGAGGCCAGCGCCTTCGCCGTGATGGGTTCCTCACCCGTCATCAGCCGCATCACATTGATGCAGTAGCAGCCCACATCCATCAACGCGCCACCCGCCCGCCAGCCCGGTCTGCATCCGAATGTCGTCCTCGGTACGGATCGGGAAGGTGAAGGTGGCGTTGATGGTGTTGAACGTCCCCAACGCGCCGTTCTCCACCATTTCCTTGATCTTGACCGCCTGCGGATGGAAGCGGTACATGAAGCCTTCTGCCAGCAGCACCCCGCGTGAAGCGAAGGCATCGACCATGTGCTGGGCTTCGGCGGCATCGCTCGCCAGCGGCTTTTCGCAGAGGACAGGCTTGCCCGCTTCGGCGCAGCGGATGCTCCACAGGGCGTGTTCGCTGTTGGGCAGGGGATTGTAGATGGCATTGATATTCGGGTCGTTGAGCAGTTCTTCGTAGCTGCCGTAAGCGGTGGGGATGTCCAGATCGGCGGCGAAAGCCTGCGCTCGTTCCAGGCTGCGGCTGGCGACCGCCGCCACCACGCCATTGCGGGCCAGCTTGAAGGCCGGGATCACCCGGCGGCGGCCAATGTTGGCGGTGCTGAGGATTCCCCAACGGATTTTGTCGGTCATGGCAGTCAACATCCTTGTATGGCGCGGAACTCGGCCCGATTATAGCTTTAGGCTTGCCACCTCGCCGGAAATCTCATCCAGGCCAGCCGATGACAACCCGCGAGTCCGGCTGTACCATACTGCGTGGCAGCATTGGCGAATAGGTTGGACATGCAGGCGAACACCCCGCTTCAGGATCAGCACAGCAGGCCGGCACGCGATTATTCCGGCATCTTTCGCCTGCCCCGAAGCTGGGCGGATCGTGCCGCGCTGGTCATCCTGGTCTATTTCATCCTGCTGGCGCTGACCTACTCGGCGTCCACACCCATCTTTGAAGCGCCCGATGAAGCTGCCCACTTCCTCGATGCCCACAACATCGTCGAGGAGGGGGCGCTCCCGCTGATGACCAACCGCGCCGAGGTGCTGGCGAGCCTTTCCTGGCAGCGCCACCAGCCGCCGCTGCTCTACCTGACCGGGGCGCTGCTCATCGGCGGCATCGACCGGAGCGACCTTCAGGACTATCTGCGCGTCAACCCGCTGGCCGTGCAGGGCGATGTCAGCCTCAACAACCTCAACACCCAGCTTCACAGTTATGCCCCCGCCACCGGGAACACGCTGACCGCCGTGCGGATTCTGCGGCTGTTGGGTCTGGTACTGGCCTCCAGCACGCTCTGGTTCATCTACAAAAGCGGCCATCTGGTCAGCGGGCAGCCGCTCGTCGGCCTGCTGGCGATGCTGCTGGTCGCCTCGATGCCGACCTTCCTGTTCATTGCGGGCAGCATCAACAACGACAACTTCGTCACCTTCCTGCATACCGTCGGCATCTACTGGCTGCTGGATCGCTGGAAAGCGCGGCGCATCGGTCTGCGTCACGCCGCCCTGATCGGCCTGATCGCCGGCGGGCTGGCGATAGCCAAGCTTCAGGGACTGCCCTTCATTGGGCTGGCAGGAGCCGTGCTGCTCTACGGCGGAGCGGTACGCCGCTGGACGTGGCGGCAGGCGGCGCTGGGCATCGGCGGGCTGGCGCTGGGGGTGATCGTCCTGGCGGGCTGGTGGTATCTCCGCAATCAGATGCTTTACGGTGACTTGCTCGGCGCGGCGGTGACGCGCTCGATCTGGGGGCGCGGTCTGGTCACGACCGATCTTGCCGCCCGGCTGATCGAAATGCGCGGCGTCTGGGAGTCGATGTGGTTCATGCTCGGCTACCTGAATATCCGCGGCCCGGCCTGGTTCTATCCCTATGTCGCGCTGCTGAGCATCACCGGGCTGCTGACGGGATACTGGGGAGTCTGGCGGCATCCGGGGCGGCGCTTCACCGGGCTGCTGCTGGCGGCCATCGTCGCCATGCTCTGGGTGACGCTCTACTACGCCACCGGGCAGATCAACACCTCGCAGGGACGTTTTCTGTTCGGCAGTCTGGTGGCTTTCGCGCCATTGGTGACGACCGGCCTGGTTCACCTCCTCGGCAGGCGATCAATCGTAACCCTGTTCCCGCTGATCGCGGTGGCGCTGCTCACCCCGGCGCTCTGGCTGAACGGCTCCTATCGCCCGCTGGAGATCGTCACCGATCTCCCCGCCGATGCGACGCCTATCGACCGCCAGTCCGAGGGACTCAAGCTGCTCGGCTATCGGATGGAGACGCCCGTCCTACCGCCGGATGGCATCGTCCGCCTGGATGTCTACCTGCAAGGCCGCCATCCCGAAGACCCGGCGCTGGTCATCGCCGCCCTCGACCCGCTGACGGGCGAGCCAGTCGGCGTCATCGATTTCTATCCGGGCATGGCCGCGCTCAGCACCCTCGACCCATCCGCCATCTACCGCGTGCGGGCGGTGCTGCCGCTCCGCGCGGAGGGCGGCCCGCCCCGCCAGATCGACCTGCTGATCCGCTGGCGGCTCGTCGATCCTGCCGATCCCGGTCAGGGACGAGTCTTCACCTGGGACGATGGCAAGGATGGCCTGCTGCTGCCCGGCCCGCTGATCCAGTCCGCGGCCTACAGCCTACCCGCGCCGCAGACCACGGCGCAGGCGCGCTTCGGTGATGCCGTGGAACTGACCGGCTACACGCTGCCAGCCGTCGAGGTCGCGCCGGGGGAGACGCTGCCCGTCACGCTCTTCTGGCGGGCGCTGATCCACCAGACCGATGATCTGCGCCTGGCTTTCGGCTTGCTTGACAGCGCCGACCAGATTCTCACGCAGGCCGACGGCATCCCGCCAGGACTGCCTTCGACGGTCTGGCTGCCCGGCCTGAGCTTCCCCGACCCGCGCCCGCTGCTGATCCCGCCCGACGCGCCGCCGGGAGAGTATCGTTTGTATCTGGCGTGGTATCGCAGCGCTGATAACGCCCGTCTGCCCCTCAGCGACGGCAGCACGCTCTACCTCGGCCTGCCCGCTGTGCGGGTGAGGTAGGGGACATTTCACATTCCCGTGTACCCCGCAATTTGTCCAGATTGCACGACGCCTCTACAATTGACCTGTGCTGCGAAAAATCCATGAATAACAACGCCATCGACCTACGGCAGTACAGGCACGGCTGCTGCAACAGCGTTTGGTACTCATTCTGATACCTTTGGGGGAAAACGATGGCGACTCCAACCGCGATTGACCAACGCTCCGATCTTGCACACCCTCGTCTTCCCTATTCGCCAAGTCCGGTGGATAAATTCACAGCCTGGGTGGATAGGCTTCCCGGTCCTGCCTGGGCATACTACATTGCTCTATATGGGGTGCTGCTCAGCATCGACGTCATTGGGCGCAGTGCAGGCAGCAGCCTACAACTGCCGCCTCTGTTCACCCTGGTTTTTCTGACGGCGCTTTCGTTCGATCTGTTTTTCATCCACTATCTTGATCGCTACGCGCTTTCGGCACTCGAACGCTTTCGTAAGGGAATGCCAATCGATGGCAGCTTTGATGAAGTCAGTTATCGTCTCTCGACCATGCCGATTCTGCCCGTGTTGGTCAACAGTCTCATCGGTGCCCTCGTAGGCGTTATCTTCTTAGTGGTAATCCCGTATGATTTCCAGCTAAATCTGTTGAGCCTGACGCAAAGTCACCCAGCGATGTGGTTTTATCACCTGATGACCATTGTCGCGTTTGCAGCAGGGGGCTGCGTCATCTATCATACTTGGCATCAACTGCGGGTCGCAAATCACCTCTATCAAACACACACGGATGTCGATTTTTTTCAACAAGAACCGCTCTATGCCTTCTCAGACCTTAGCGCACGTACCGCCATCGGGCTGTTGTTTATCACCTTTGGTTGGACACTGTCAGCACCACAACTCGTTGCCATGCCCAGTGTGGTTGTGTTCTTTGTTGCCCTGAATACCATCAGCGGTTTGACGTTTGTCTACCCGTTACTTGGGATTCATGGTGTTCTCCAACAGAAAAAGAATGCCCTGTTAGCGCAGAATCTTGGTTTGTTCCAAAAGGCAGCCGCAGTCTTGCATACGCAGATCGAGTCTGGGCAGCCAACCAACATCGACAATCTGAACAAGGCCATGCAAAGCCTGGAATTGGAGCGACAGCTCATCGAGCGCACTCCAACATGGCCCTGGAATCCTGAAGCGCCGCGCACGGTCATGGCGGCGATATTGCTGCCGCTGGTGCTGTGGGTCGTGCAGTCCGTCTTTCAGCGGATCATGCTACCGTGAGTTGTCTCCGTTCGACTTGGCGTATCGAGACGACCGATGACGGCTGTGCGGGCCACCGGAAAGCGATTTAGGTCTGAATAGATGTAATCATCGGATAGATACTTACGCGAACAGGAATGTCAGCCCCGCCAGCACGAGCCACAGCGACCAGACGAGGTAGCTGATCGCATTGATCATCCCGGCGGGCTTCCACCCCGCAGGTTCAAGCAGACCCACGAGGATGCCGACCCCGGCTGCGATACCAAGCAGAGGCAGCACCGAAGCGAACAGCGGCGAAGCAGCCATCATCGCGGCGGCAACAAACGTCCATGAGGCGGTGAACAGGTAGCCAAGATGTTCGCCGATGGCGACGCCCGCGTAATGATGGAAGGCATCGAATGTCACCTGCGCTGCATCGCGCACAGCCGGAGTTGCGGACGGGTCGGCATAGCGCGCCGCAAGCGACGGTACGACGAAGCTCCAGCGCAGCAGCCCCAGCGTTTGCACCAGCCCGCTCAACGCGCCGAAGATCGCCGAGGTGATGGCGAGCGCGGGCTGGGTGTCTACATAGACGAAGAAGACGAGCAGCGTCATCGGGATGGACAGCAGCGCAGTCATGGCGAACAGATACCAGAGCGTGACCAGCGATGTGCCGCCCGCCGTAAACCGCCGCAGGATTTCGTCCGTCGGCTTGCGTAGAATGTCCGGGTATTCAAACGAGCGGGCGAGAGCAAAGAAGGCGAGGTTGAAAAGGATCGGGACAATGATGAGCGAAAGACCAGCAAAATCGAGCAGTGTCATGAGAGTCCCCTTCTTCAGTTCGACTTTATCCATAAAGTGGGCAAAACGGAGGGGCAGCGTAAGCTGATTTTTTGCTGAAGGAGAATCAGATGATTACGTTGCCACAGACGATTATGGCACTTTTTCAGCGGTTTGCACCTCTGGTGTCAAGAGGGGTGCATTTCATTTGAGGGCAGCTTTGTTTATCGATTAGCGGAGATTCACCGCGTGACGATCCCACTCGGAATCGTCACGCGGTGTGGGGGAGATCAGACTTTTTCGACTTCCAGGAAGTCGAGTTCGACCGGGGTATCGCGCCCGAAGAAGTTGACCATGACGCGCACTTTGGATTTGTCCGGGTCAATGGCCGCCACCGTCCCGATGAAATCGTTGAACGGCCCGTCGATGATGCGGACTTTCTGGCCGACCTTGTAGCTGACCTTGACCACCGGCGTCGTCGATTCCATCCGGTCGAAGATCGCCTTGACCTCTTCAGCCCGCAGCGGCGTTGGCTCATTGCCCATGCCGACGAAGCCCGTCACGCCTGGCGTGTTGCGGACGACGTACCATGAGTCTTCGTCCATCTTCATCTGCACCAGGATGTAGCCGGGGAAGACCCGCCGTTCGACCGTCCGGCGCTTGCCTTCCTTGACCTCGATTTCTTCCTCGGTGGGGACGATCACATCGAAAATCTTGTCGCGCATCCCCATCGTTTCGATGCGCTGTTCAATCGAGTGACGCACCTTGTTTTCGTACCCCGAATAGCAGTGAATCACATACCACTGCTTCTCGTTGTCCAGCTTGATGCCCGGCTCGTCCAGAATCGACGGCAGATTGTCGTCTTCATCCGGCGGCGCATCTTTGCCCGGTTTGGCTTTTTCCTCTAGATAAACGGGATCGGGATCGTAATCCTGATCGTCGCGCTCATCCGAATCATCGAACATAGATCATGAATCCTTGTGATGCGCTGATAAGGCAGCGCAGCGTGCCTGTGATGGACTCTGCCCGCCGCCTCAGAAACCGCCTGTTCGGCGGTTGGCAGAGCGCAGATACACAATGAAGGCGATCACCGCCAGGCCGAACAGCCCGCCGAAGACCAGCAGCGGCGAGTTCAACCCGGCTGCAATCGTCGCGCTGAAGCCCAGACTGATCGCGCCCAGCACGATCGAGGCGATGATCGTCACCGTCAGCACAATGGCCGTCAGGCGGCGCGTTTCTTCGCGCGTCGGCCAGACCACCTTGCGGGCTTCGTCGCGGACGCCTTCCCAATACTCCGCTAATCCCCGGAAGCGCCGCGTGAGGAAGTTGCCTTCACTCTTGGTGACTTCCACTTCCTGGGTGCGGCGGCCGGGAGTCGCGCGGCCTTTGGTAGCTGTCAGACCGCGTTCATCGTCGTCGGACTCGTCTTCTTCGTCGAGGGACTCGACCTCTTCTTCCACCGATTCGGCGGCGGTCGGTTCAGCCTGCTGACGCCGAAGTTCCCGGCGGCGCTTCCGCTTATTTTCCAGAGTATCTTCGGCTGACATAAAGCTTTGCTCCTCAACCTCTTCAAAGGGTTTTCAATACTCGCCAGGGCTGTTGTCCCAGCACCATTGTCCAGTTCCCGATATGCAAGACACCGCCAGATCGACGGTGTCCTGTGGTGACAAAGCAGGGGAGCCAGGAATCGAACCCGGAACCTACGGATTTGGAGGCCGTTGCTCTGCCAATTGAGCTACTCCCCTATGCGCGCGACCTACTTGGTCTCGCGGTAGATCACATGACGGCGAACGAGCGGGTCGTACTTCTTCAGTTCAATGCGCCCCGTGTCGTTGCGCTTGTTCTTCTCGGTGATGTACATGTGGCCGCTCTCGGTGCTCTTGAGCTTGATCCATGTACGGTTGCCTTTTTTCGCCATTCTTCACTCCAACCAACTGACACTCGTTCCAGGAGCCTCCGATGGGGATCGAACCCATGAACCTCACCCTTACCAAGGGTGCGCTCTACCGACTGAGCTACGGAGGCAGAAGCAGGGCGCTTGACGCGCTGCCTGTGTGGGCCGGGCAGGACTCGAACCTGCGAAGGCTTCCGCCAGCGGATTTACAGTCCGCCCCCTTTGCCGCTCGGGACACCGACCCATATTGAAGGTTGTTAACGCCGCGTTGCAAGCCTCAGGTGGGATTCGAACCCACGACCTACCGCTTACAAGGCGGTTGCTCTGACCAGCTGAGCTACTGAGGCATGGTTACCAAGTCTGCCCACTAGAGTATCGCTTGCGGCGCATCAACTGGCGTTTGCCAGTCTTATTGCGTCGCTTGTGATTCTCGGTCTGCCCATGACAGTTCGCACACAGCAGTTGCAGATTCGCTTCACCATTATTATCGCTGTTGCCATCTATGTGGTGAAGCTCGATAGGAATAGGCTTTCCCATCCACTCAGACAATCCGCAAACTTCACAGCGATAACCTCTGTTTTCGATCAGCAACCGCTTTCGCGCTTCATCAGTCTTGGCCGCCTCAACGGATATTGCCCGATGATAGACGTGTTTGCTTGAACACTCGGCACAGTACTTGTTGCGTGGCGACTTTGGCTGACCGCAACTACAGATCTTTGATCCTTTGATGTGCCTTATCACGCCCTGATTGTTTTGAGATGCGCTGCATGACTTAGTGCAATAATCGTTGCGACGCTTCTCGTAGGGAATAACAGCACCACAGTTCAGGCACGATTTTGGGGTCTGCTCGTATGCCTCCCGCAAACACCTGCTCCGCTCTCGGTGATACCGAGCCAGTGAATGGCTAGGAAGCGAAACATTTTTCTGCGAAGTCATTGTATTTCTGTGTGCCTGAAACGGATCAACTGGCATTTTAACATGCGTGCCATCAATGACCCATACTGAATCACTCTGGATGACAGAGGCATTCTACCCACCGGGGGGCAGGGTTGTCAATATCGCATCCGCGCCAGTAGAATGCCTGTTAGCCTTCTCGAAGATGGACGGTGTATCGTGTATCGTTCTCTTGTTGTGTTGCTGCTCCTGCTCGTATTCTTCAGCGCATGTACCGGACGGCGCGGTCAGACCGTCGAGGACATCCCCACCCCGGCCTCCTTCGAGGGACTGGCGACGGCCCAGTACCTTACCCAGGTCGCCCCGCCGCAAGGCTTCCGCGAGTCCGTCGCCTTCCCAGAGATCGACGCCAATCTGAACCTGCTGGCCGGGGGACACTACACCGTCTACCTCGAATTTGACGGCGTGTTCAGCCGCACGCCCCGTCCGACTGAGGCCACCGCCGCCGCCGAGGTCTGGTTCAACCAGGTCGGATCATCGCGCCGGATCGTCGCTCAGATCACGGGCGAGATGCTTGGCCGCGAAGACAACAACTTCGAGGCTGTCCGCCTCGGCCCCGATCCCTTCCTGGTGCAGAACGGCGAGTGTCTCAAGGAAGGGCCAGACGCTCAGGCCGCCGTCAGCCTGCGAGCGGGAACGCTCATCGGCGGGGTCAAACAGGCCGTCCCCGCCGCGAAGAAGGCTGTCATCAACGGGGTCGAGGTGTACCTCTACACCTTCGCCACGGCTGACCTCAACCTGCCCTCCGTTCAACTGGCCGAGGGCGGGACGATCACCGCCTCCAGCGGCGAACTCTGGGTCGCGCCGGAGCATAACGTCGCGGTGCGCTTCTACGTCAACCTGGATGTCACCAACGCCATCATCTTCGGGCGGGCGCTCCCGGTCGATGGCACGGTCATCATCCGCTACGACCTCTATGACATCGGCCAGATCACCAATATCAGCGTCCCCAACGGCTGCTGATACTACCCCGAGAGTGGGTGTGCTGTTTCTCGAACTGTCTCACGTTCGTTCGCCTCAGTCATGTCTCCGCTTGGCAGAGTGAGGGAATTTGCGCGGCTGGCATGGTGTGTCGGGTGAAATTGCGCGGGACATGCAAACGGGATACACTAGCCACATAGAAGCAGGGTGCTGCTTCTATCCCACGAATAGACCGGTTTGCTGTGAATAGGATTGACCCACTATGTCTCCGCAACCCTTGAGCCGCCGTTTGCTGCCTATCTGGTTGGTTTTGCTTCTGGTTCTTGGCCTGGCGCTGCCTGCCCTGAGCGTCTCGGCGCAGGCGGGATCGGTGGCCGCCGTGAATACCGGACGGCTGAATGTCCGTACCGGGCCGGGCGTCCAGTTCCCGGCCATCACCAGCCTGCCGCTGAATACCCAGGTCATCCTAGTGGGACGCGCGCCGAGCAGCACCTGGGTCGAAGTGCAGATTCCTGATGGCCGCCGAGGCTGGGTGAATTCGATCCTGATTCGGACGTATGCTGATCTGTCGCTGCTGCCGATCACGTACAGCCCGCCAGCAACCCCGCCGCCGATCCTGGTGACTCCACCGCCGAACCCTGGGCAGCCGGGGCCGACGGTGTATGTCGTCCGGGCGGGCGATACGCTGAAGGACATCGCGGCGCGGTATGGGACGACGTGGCAAATTCTGGCGGCGGTCAACGGGCTGGTGAATCCGAACCGGATTTTCGCCGGGCAGCGGTTGATCATCGCCTACTCGGTTCCGACCGTCCCGCCACCGAGCCAGCCCCAGCCGGGCGGCGGCGTGCATATCGTCCAGGCGGGTGAGACGCTGCAAATCATCGCGGCACGGTATGGGACGACGTGGCAGGCCATCGCCGCGGCGAACAGCCTGTCGAACGCCAACCAGATTTTCGTAGGGCAGCGGTTGGTCATCCCGACTACGCCCGCGCAGCCGCGCTACTACACGGTGCAGCGGGGTGATACGCTGTTCAGCATCGCCACCCGCTACGGCGTGACGATCCAGGCGTTGAGCGTCGCCAACAACCTCGCCAACCCGAATCAGATTTACGTGGGGCAGCGGTTGGTGATTCCCTAGCTCTCATCCCCCGGCCTCTTCTCTCCAGTCCATGCATGGAAGAAGGGGTGACGTACCGAGAAGCCTGAAATCGTGAATCGAAAAGGCGGGCACGCAGCCCGCCTTTTGATTTGTGCGGAACGGCGATCAGAAGTCGAGCGTCACGCTGGGCATACCGTCGCAGTCGCCAGTTTGCTGGACGTTGGGATCGATGGGTATCCAGCGTAGGGCATAGCGGCCGACATCCGGGACGATGCCGGGATTGACGATCACCGCGTACCAACCGCCGGCCGAGCCGAACCAGTTGATGGGCGTCTTGCCAGCGATGGGGAGGGTCTGGCCGCTGGCGAGCGTACCCCAGGTTCCGGCATCGTAGCCGGACTGGTTGTAGACCGGGATGCTGGCGACACCGGTTGCGGGCGCGGCCACGCAGGTCTTATAAGCGGGTGGGGCAGTGAGGTCGATGGTCTTGATGAGGCCGCAGCGGACTCCGGAGAGGTTGATGCGCGAGTCGGCGCGTACCCAGCGCAGGCGGTAGATGCCGACGTTGGGAGCCTGGGATATGCCGGGATCGATGGCGTACCAGACGCCATCCAGGGTACGCCCAATGGTGTTGACGAAGCTGCCGTAGGTGAGCTGCCCGGTGATGGAACTGCTGGTAGATGGCTGGGCTTGGATGGTCGCCAGATCAGTCGTGGACAGCACGGACATGCCGCACCAATCAGCGGGCGGCGGAGAAGTCACGGTCACGACCGCGGTGGTGACGGCGGTGCAGTTGTTGGGGCCGCAGACGCAGGGCTGCTGGAGCGTCACAACGGTGTTGGAAACCCAGCCGTTATCGACGACCGAGCCGGTGAACGTGACCTGATACCAACCGCTGACCGAATCCTGCAAGCGGGCGCGGACCCAGTTCCCGGCGGGGAGGACACCCAGGACGGGATTGGCGGTACTCGGCCCGGTGCGGATGTTGGCGGCATCGACGCTGGGCGAAAGCGAGCAGACCGGCCCCGGCACAGGGTTGGAGACGCGGAAGGCCGGAGTCACAGGCGGGAGCGATGTGGCCGTGGCAGGGGGCGTGGTCGTGGCCGTAGGCGTGACCGAAGCGGTCGCGGTCGGGGTGTTGGTCAGGATGACTGCGAGGTCAGTGGGGGTGACGGGCGGCTGCGTGCTGAGGTTGCAGGCTGCCAGCATCAAGACAACGCCGCTGAGGATGATTCTCAGCAGGCCACGGGATTGGATGGACATGGCCGATACTCTCCTGGTCGAATCGACACCACGTGTTTCTGGAACTCCGTGAATGATGGTTAAGCGATGCGGCCGTGCATCCGCGGATGCACGGCCGCATGTGATGCTCAGTCTCCGATGCGGGTGACAACGAATGGGAGTACGATTGTGCATCCTTGAGTGGTATAGCTGAACTGTCCCTCAATGTGTTCGTTGTCAATGACTTGCACTTCATAGTGGCCGCTGCCACCGCCATCCAAGAAATCCACCACGTAAGTATTGGGGTCGGGGTTGCTGAATTCAGCGCCGGGCGGAGCGGTCCTTTGGCCGAAGGCGGCGCTGACGAGGATCAGCATACTGAAGTCATCGCCAGGAAGTCGGAAGGGGGCTTTCGGTGTAAATGCCGGCCCAACGAATTCTGCTACGCCCGCCTCGCAGCCTGCCTGTGATACAGTGCCCGTTATCCACTGCCACTCGCCCGCCGCCGGGATGATGGCTGTCCCGCCCGCGCTGATCGGCGCCGCAATGGTGATGACTCTGGGCAGAATGCGGATGGGCAGCACAGCCATCTTCGTGGCGTCGTAAGGCTGCGGCTGACTCGGCGTACCAGCGGCGCGTCCCTGCGCGTCCAGCGGGACACTGGTGAAACTCCCTTCAGGGACAACGACTGACGCGCCACCCGCCTCGACAGTCGCCTGGCCTTCGACCACACTGGTCGTCATCAGGCCACCGGGCTGGGCCTGCAAGTAGGCCGTCGAACCGAGCGAGATGTTCACATCATTCGCGGTAAACTGGATTTGCCGCACACCGGCAGGCGTTTGTACGAGAATACCGCTGTCGGGTGCTTCGGCGCAGGGGGCATCGCCGATGCCAGATCGGAAGTAGAAGGCTTGCATCGGTTTGAATGCTGCGCCTGACGAGTCAACAATGGTCAGTGTTTCAATGTCGCCATCTGGCGTCAACGCATCAGCCTGCACCCAACCGATAGCAGCAGAGTCCGAGACATGGAGCCAGTTACCATCGGCGCTGCGGCCATTCAGCGTAACCGAATCGCCTGCGACTAGGCCGATAACCAACGAATTGTCCGTGGAAGGCCCGCTGTAGACATTTACAGCAGCCTGCGTTATTGCGCTAAACGTTACCGCGTCAGCCCCGTTTTCGACGCCGTTGGTGATCTGTACATCACCGAACAGCAGGAAGGTGACATTCTGGCCGGGTGTGCTGTCAGGGATATTGGCCTGGAGCTGCATGAGCGCCACACCCCATTCACCCGTTTCCTTAATCTGAGAACTCAGGCTGAAACTGCTGATGGCGTCAACCCCAACGATGTCGCCGGGAGCGTTGAAGGTGAAGTCGCCAATGCCCGGCTGCGGTGCTGCTTGTAAATTCACGTTGCCATAACAGGCTTGATTGCGCGCGGTGGTGCTGCACTGCGCGTCGGTGGCGTCCAGGGCGGCTTGCACGATGGATGGGCAGTCAGCTTGCGCTGCGACCTGGGTGGCGCAGACCATCAAAATGAACAGAGTCCATTTCCCAATGCGTTTCATATGACCCCCATTCTTTATCCGATTCTCGAATAGGGCAGGACACAGTTCTGTGAAGAGGTTATCTGTGTCACTATTTCTGGACAAATGGGTATCCACCCGGCTGTCGAAGTTTCAAGCTGACCTATCGCTCAGGGAGCTTCGCGCCCTTGCCTTTTTCTTTTCGTTAGCGAAAACTCACGCTAAAACTCATATACGTCGTAGTCCTGGCAAAGTGTCACCGGCCCGTCGAAGGTCTGTTTGGCTTCTGCGACCAACGGCGTAGGATCGGTGTTCCAGACCCAGTAGTGGATGAGGTAGAGGGCTTTGGCGCCGACGCGGGTGGCGGTCTCGCCGGCTTGCCGGGCGCTGCTGTGGCCGAAGCCTTCGCCAGCCGACTCGTGGATGAGGAGGTCGGCATCCTTCGCCAGATCGTAGAGGGAAGCAGTGGGCTGGGTATCGCAGGTATAGGCCAGCACCTTGCCGGTCTTCTTGTTTTCGATCCGCAGGCCGACCGTGGGGATGAAATGCTGCACCGGCCAGGCGGTGATCTTGAAGTCGTCGTTTTCCATGACGGGGGCGTTGTACCGTTCGCTGACCCGGTTGAACGTGACCGGGAAGAAGTTCGGCCACTCCTGCCAGGAAAACGAGACCATCATGTCTTCCATGCGGTTCATGCAGTGGTGCAGCCCGTAGAAGCGGAGCGGGGCCTGCCGCCCCAACTGCCACATGTGCATGAGCATATTGGGCACGCCGCTGACGTGGTCGGGATGGAAGTGCGTCAGGATGACATCCTGGAGGCGGTCGTCGTCGATGCCCTCGAACTGGAACTTGCCCAGCGGATTCGAGCCACAGTCCACCAGGATCGGGCGATCATCGCCGATGAGGACGAAGTGGGTGTTTTCGTGATTGGCATCGCGCACAGCCGCCGCGGTTCCCAGGATGAGTATTCGCGCCATTCTATAGTCTCAGCTTGTTGTCGGATGGTCTCTGCCGGTTCATGACAGGTCAGAACAACCGGATGTCTCTATAGTATACACGCTGCCCCGGCTGCGTGTGGCATTCGGAGCGAATTCGCCTTAATTGACGAATTCGGCCTGGGGGCGAGACGCTCTGCG
>JAEUQZ010000730.1:0-268 GCA_016788965.1 Anaerolineae bacterium
CGGCTTCCAATTCGCGGATTTGCAGGGTTACGAGGTCGTCGTCCGCAACGACGGCGACGGTCAGCACGACCCGGCGGAGATCAACCGCATGTTGGCCGCCCTCGCCGCCGATCAAGCCGATATTGTCATCGGCTCGCGCTATCTGCAAAATATGGGTTACGTCGGCACACCCATGCGCCGCCTCGGCAGCTTGATCCTCGCCAACCTCATCTCCACCATCATCCGCCAGCGCGTCACCGACCCCACCAGCGGCTTCATCGTCTGCAAC
>JAEUQZ010000730.1:278-803 GCA_016788965.1 Anaerolineae bacterium
CGTCCTGCTGCACCGCGCCGGTCTGCGCCTGCTGGAACTGCCCGTCGCCATGAAACCGCGCATGGGCGGCCAATCCTCCATCACCGTCCTGCGCTCCGGCTACTACATGCTCAAGGTTATTCTGGCGATTCTGGTCGGCCTGCTCCGGCCTGCGCCCGCCCTCGATTTGCTCTCTTAGTCCCGCCCGCCGTCGGGTATTCCTCTGCGCCAATTGGAACTATACTGGCTTTTATGACGTCTGCATCGCGGAGGATAAACACATGAAAAACTTAAAATGGCTCGTATTCTTCATCTTGATCGCTCTGCCGCTCATGCCCCTCAGCGCGCAGGACAGCACCTGCGAACTGGATTTGGACGAGGTGCGCACCCTGTTAGCGCAGGCCGAAGCGCTGGCCTCGGATAATGACCCGCAGCAAGCCCGCCGCGCGCTGCGCGACGCCGCCCAAGCCCTTGAGGCGCAGGCTGCCAACTGCTCCGGCGGCACAGAACTCACCCAAACGCTGTCGCTGGATGTGGAGGTTGACG
>JAEUQZ010000731.1 GCA_016788965.1 Anaerolineae bacterium
AAAAGAGGCATGCCCATACGACATGCCTCTCCGCATCAACGATCATCTACCTGTAGTCAGGTTAGGTCTTATTGCTGGTACGCACCACGCGCGACACCGCGATCACGCCCACCAGCGCCAGCGCCATCAGCGCCATCAGCCCGGCATTGCTGCCGCCGCCCAGATCATCGAACAAGCCCGTGTCCGGCAGCGCCGTCGGGTTCGGGATCACCGTCACCACCTGTCCCGGCGTCGTCAGCACTTCCTGCGTTGGCACATCACCACCGCCCGCGCCGTTCAAAATGGCCGCCAGCGCGGTCGCTGTCAGCGCCACCGTGTCCGCGTTGATCGGTTCCTGCGTCGGGGTGATCAACGCTGCGACGGCGGTTTCCGTCGCTTCACGCGCCGTCTGGGTCAGCAGCGCGTTGGCGAAGGCCTGTGTCGCGTCCACCGTCGGTGGGACGGGCGTCGGCGTCACCGTCGGCGGCGCTAAAGTCGGCGAAGCAGTCGGGGTCGCTGTCGGCACTGAAGCCGTTGCCGTCTGGTTCTGCGCGATGACCACCGCTGCGGTCTGCGTCAAGTTCAGCAGCCGTTCCGTTTCAGCATTCTGGGTTTCAATCGCCGCGCGCGTCTGTTCAATCGGCGTCGGCCCAGTATCACGGGTTGCGAGGAACAACACCGCGCCCAAACCGATGAGGAACAGCAAAATCATCGCGCCAGCGAGGAAGATGAAGGTGCGGTTCGTCCCCTGCCGCTCGGCGGGTTCTTCGTCAATATCCGGCATATCCTCGCCTTCAAAGCCGAAGCCTGCGTCCTTATCAT
>JAEUQZ010000732.1 GCA_016788965.1 Anaerolineae bacterium
CGGGACACGGGCTGGGGATCAACGGGCATGAGATGATCCCGCAGATCGCGGAGAATGTGAGCGATGTGCTGGAGCCGGGGATGGCGTTCACGGTCGAGCCGGGAATTTATATACCGGGGTTGGGCGGGGTGCGCATCGAGGATAATGTGGTGGTGACGGCGACGGGCGTGGATGTGCTGACGAGTTATGAGAAGCAGCTGACGCGCGGGTAACGTTTCCGCTGATCATGTTGAATGCAAACGGGGAGAGTCATGGTGACTCTCCCCGTTGTGTTTGTGGGGTTGGACTAGAGTTCGAGTTCGACGCGGAGGACGCCTTCCTTCTGCGTGACGAGGTTGAAGCCGAGGCGTTCGGTGACACGGAGCATGTTGGTGTTGTCGCCGAGGATGTTGCCGTAGATGTGCTTGACGCCTTCCTGCTTGCCGATGTCCACGAGGCGGCGGAGTATTTCGGTGCCGAGGCCGTAGCCTTGAAAGGCATCGCTGACGAGGATGGTGAACTCGGCGTTTTCGCCCCCGTAGAGCTTGATGAGGCGACCGGCGGCGATGATCTCCGGTTGGCTGGTGCGGCGGCCTTTGATCTGGGCGACGAGCGCCATCTCGCGGTCATAGTCGATGAAGGCGAGGCGGGAGAGGCGTTCGTGCTCGACGCGCTGGCTGAGGGCGAGGGGGTAGAAGTAGCGGAGGACGACGCTGCGTTCGGAGATGTTCTGATGGAAGGCGGCCATGAGGGGTTCGTCTTCGGGACGGATGGGGCGGATGGTGGTTTCGGTGCCGTCTTTCATCGTCCATGTGCCGGCGT
>JAEUQZ010000733.1 GCA_016788965.1 Anaerolineae bacterium
TCTTCCGGCAGGCCAAAGGCCGCATCATGGTGGCGACCTTCGCCTCGCTGATCTCGCGCTTTCATCAGGTGGCCCGTGCGGCGGAAAACCACGGCCGCAAGATCGCCGTGGCTGGGCACAGCATGGCCGAGAACATCAAGATGGCCCGCGACCTGGGCATCCTGCGGATTCCCGATGAGATGTTCCTCGATCTGAACCGGATCAATCAGGTTCCGCCGAACAAGGTGGTCATCCTGGTCACGGGGGCGCAGGGTGAACCCTCGGCGGTGCTGGGACGGCTGGCGACTGGGCGGCATCGCCAACTGGATGTCCGCGAGAACGACACCATCATCCTCTCGTCGCATACCATCCCCGGCAACGAAGAGTCGGTCAACCGCACCATCAACCGCCTGATCCAGAAGGGCGCGGACGTGATCTACGATCCGATTGCGGCGGTGCATGTCTCCGGCCATGCCCGCCAGGAAGAGATGCGCCTGCTGATGAACCTGGTCAACCCACGTTACTTCATGCCAGTCCACGGCGAACTGCGGCATCTCCGCGCCCATGCGCGGCTGGCACAGCAGTCCGGCATCCCGGCAGATCGCACCTTCGTGGTCGAAAACGGCTATGTCATCGAAGCCGACAAGAACGGCGTGCGCGTGAGCGAACGGGTTCCGGGCGGCTATGTCTTCGTCGATGGCAGCGGCGTCGGCGACATCGGCAAGACCGTCATCCGCGACCGGGAAGTCCTGGCGCGGGACGGCTTCATGATGGTCGTGCTGAACGTGAACTCGCGGACAGGCGACCTGATCGACGATCCG
>JAEUQZ010000734.1 GCA_016788965.1 Anaerolineae bacterium
TTGACCGTTTCAAAGGCGTGGAAGGCGTGTCCCGCTTCATGCAGCAGCGTTTGCACATCATCATGCACACCAACCGCGTTCATGAAGATAAATGCACGGTGTGACCGGTTCAACGTGGTGCAGTAACCGCCGGGCGCTTTCCCTTTGCGGTTATCCAGATCAAGCAATTTCTCGCGGCGCATGGTGGTGAAGTATTCAGCGAGATAAGGATCAACCTGCCGGAAAATCGCCTCAGCCTTACTTTCCAGTTCTTCGACGGTTTGATAAGGATGAAGCGGGGGGCGTGACGATGGATGCACATCATCGCGGTCAAGATCCCACGGGCGGACAGACTCGACGCCCAATTTACGACGCTGACGCTCATAAACGCGCGTCGCAGCCGGAACCACCACTTTCTCGATCGCCTCATGGAACGTCAGGCAGTCCTCCGGGGTATAGTCGAAGCGTTTGAACTGCTGCCAGCGGAAGTCACGGTAGTTTTCATAACCGGCGTTCTTCGTCATCTTCAGTCGCAGTTCCAGAAATTGTCCCCAAAGTTTATTCAGCGCGGGACGGTCAGCCAGCCGTCGTTCCGAAATCAACCGCCAGATTTGTTCACGAACCGGACGTTCGGCAGCGTTCATAATGGGCTTCAACTGAGCCAGTGTCAGCTCCTTCCCTTCCCAGATCACCGTTTGTGCACCGATGATGCGGTCATGTTCGTTGCTGAGCTTCTGTTCCTCGGTGAACAGGGGGACATTTTCTTCGCGGAACAGATTCACATCTGTCTGTATATTGCGGAGCGCGATTTCAAATCCGG
>JAEUQZ010000735.1 GCA_016788965.1 Anaerolineae bacterium
ACATCTGCGCCCACGTGGAAAAGTCTTCCCCAGCCCCAACGAATGGCGCGATCAGGTACTCTATTTTCTTATGCCGGATCGTTTCAGTAATGGGCAGGAGGCTGCCCGACCCCGCTATGACCGGCTGCGCCCCGCACAATTTCTGACACCGGATAAAGCCGGTTGGATGGCGGCAGGGAAGGTCTTTCAGGGCGGGACGCTCAAAGGCATCATGAGCAAGCTCGATTACCTGAAAGCCCTCGGCGTAACAGCCTTATGGATTGGCCCGATCTGGAAGCAGCGAGCCGATTTGCAAACCTATCACGGCTACGGCATTCAGAACTTTATGGATGTTGACCCGCGCTTCGGCACACGGCAGGACTTGCGTGATCTGGTGGACGCCGCCCACAAACACAAGATGTATGTGCTGCTGGACATCATCTACAACCACACCGGCAACAACTGGTTTTACGACAACAACGGTCAACCGTGGGAATCAATGCCTTATCGTTTCAAACCACCCTACCCCATACACGGTTGGCGTTCGGCTGCCGGGCAATCGGTCCCCACCATCAACAATCTGGAGGACGGCATGTGGCCGCAGGAGTTCCAGAATCTAGAATGGTACAGCCGCAGCGGCCAGATTCAGGAATGGGACGCCGAAAGTTGGGAAGACCCGATGAATCCCAACGTACAGTTCCGGCGCGGCGACTTCTTCGACCTCAAAGACCTCGCTCTCGAACGCATGGATACGCTGAACGCCGTCATCAAGGTTTACCAGTACTGGATCGCCCTGAGTGACTGTGACGGGTTTCGC
>JAEUQZ010000736.1 GCA_016788965.1 Anaerolineae bacterium
CGGTACGGCGGCGAGGCGAGCGAGGCGGAAGTGGCGGCGGTGCTGCTGGAGCTGGGTGATCCGCGCAAGATGGCGGCGTCGTACAGCCGGGAGCGGTATCTGGTGGGGCCGATGCTGTACCCGACGATGATGCGGGTGCTGCAACAGGGCTGGCTGCTGGTGCCGACGGTGGTGGTGTTGTTGAGCGTGTTGGAGGCGGTGGGGAATAATGCTGACCAGTCGCTGGTGGGGTTGTTCTTCGAGGCGCTGGTTTCGGTGGTGGAGTACACGCTGTACTTCTCGGCGGTGGTGGTGCTGATCTTCGCGCTGATGGAACGGAACGGGATGGACATGAATTATGTCGATCCGTTCGACCCGCTGAAACTGCCGCCGGTGGATGATCCGGGGAGTTTTGACCGGTTCGAGGTGGCGTTCGGGCAAGCCTTCGGGACCTTCGTGGCGCTGGTGTTCCTGTACTTCTTGAGCGTGGGAGGGCTGACGCTGCGGTTCAACCTGAGCGAACCGGGGGCTGTGATTCCGGGGGCGCGGGAGTGGCTGGCGCTGATGGTGGTGGTGGCGATAGCGCAGGTGGTGGTGCATCTGGTGGTGATGCGGCGCAACCGGTGGAATGTGCCGCTGGCGGTGACGCAGTTGGGGCTGGAAATGGTGGGGGCGGTGGCGCTGTACTATGCGCTGCTGCTGCCGGTGCAGGAACGGCTGTTGGAGAGCGCGCCGCATCTGGCGAACATCCCGTTCGTGAGCAGCAGCGCGGCTATTGTGGCGTTGTTCATGACGTTGACGGTGCTGCTGGATCAAG
>JAEUQZ010000737.1 GCA_016788965.1 Anaerolineae bacterium
CGATGGCCCCGTGTACCGTGCCCATATGCCCACCTGTATGCGTTGCTTCTCCTGCAAAGAACAGCGTATCGGCGACCGGCTCGGCCAGCACAGCGGCGGCATTCAGCCCGCCCACCGCCGGGTAGCTGTAGGCTCCCCGCGTGTACGGATCGCTCATCCAGTCATGCCGATACACTGCTTCGATCTCACCTCGGATTGTTTCCTCAGCCAGCCCGAAAAGTTGGCTCAGCGCGTCCACCGCCTGATCCAACCACATCTGCTCGTTCGTCCCGCGCAGCTTCGCCGCCCGCGTGCCACCCACCCATCCCGTCAGGATCGGCCAATCCAGCGGCGTCGGCGTCCACCACACCGGGAAATATGCGTGATCCACCAGCAGGAACAGCGGCTTGCCCGACGGCTTGGCAATCGGCAGCGGCTCTTCCCAGAACCGCCTGCGAAACCGCAGCGTGATCCGCGCCGCTTCGCCCATCTCGATTAGCTCCATAGCCCCCCGCTTGTCCGCCAGATCAGGTACGAACCGCACCCCACCCGGCGCATCCGCCTCGGCCTTCAACACCCCCAGCGGCAGCGTGATAACCGCCCGCGCCGCCTGATACCTAACCCCCGCCTCCGCCTCGATGCTCACGCTCCCCGCCGACCAGTGAATCGCCCGCACGACCGTGCCCGTGCGGATTTCGACCCCCGCCTCCTCCAATTGACCCCGCAGCCACTCGATCAGCGCCCCATATCCCGCCGCCAGCTTGAAGTCCATCTCGCTCTGGATCGATTCCCCCGCCTTTTCCATCTCCCGGACTGC
>JAEUQZ010000738.1 GCA_016788965.1 Anaerolineae bacterium
GGGCAAGCACTACCCGACCCGTCAAACCGGTCATCCGGCCAGCGCGGCCTCCGCCGCCGCGCCGGCATGGATTGCGGTGGTATCGAACAGCGGCACGCTTGCGTCCTGCGGCCCGACCAGCAGGCCGATCTCGGTGCACCCCAGGATGACCGCCTGCGCACCGCGCGCCACCAGGCGCTGCATCGTGTCGCGATAAGCCTTGCGTGAAACCTCTTCGACGCGGCCCAGACAAAGCTCCTCGTAAATCACGCGATGCACCACGTCGCGGTCGGCCGCTTCGGGCACCAGCACCTCGATGCCGTGATGCCCGGCCAGGCGGTCGCGATAAAAGGCTTGCTCCATCGTGAAGCGCGTGCCGAGCAGGCCGACCCGGCGCAAGCCCGCCGCGCGGATCGCGGCTGCCGTCGGGTCGGCGATGTGCAACAGCGGAATCCCCACCGCCGCTTCGATGGCCGGTGCCACCTTGTGCATGGTGTTGGTGCACAACACGATGAAATCCGCCCCGGCACGCTCGAGCGCCTGCGCCGCGTCGGCGAGCATGGCGCCGGCGGCATCCCAGTCGCCGCGGTGCTGCAGGCGCTCGATCTCGGCGAAATCGACGCTGTACAGCACGATCTTCGCCGAGTGCAACCCGCCCAGCCGGCCCTTCACCCCTTCGTTGATGTGGCGGTAGTAGGGAATGGTGGATTCCCAACTCATGCCGCCGAGGAGACCGATGGTTTTCATGAGGGTTGGGCTCGAGAAGACATGGGGCGCCGCTTGCCGCAGCAGGACCGGTGGAACGAAGGTTTGAGC
>JAEUQZ010000739.1 GCA_016788965.1 Anaerolineae bacterium
GACCTCGGCCCCGAAGGCGGCGCCGCCGGCGGCGAGCTGGTCGCGCAGGGCACGCCGGAAGCGGTGATGGCGCAGGCGGGGGCCTCGCATACGGGGGCGGTGCTGGCGGAGTTCATGGCGGGGCGCAGCCAGCCGTGACGACCGTGACCTGATCGCGCAAACTGTCCTGCATGAGCAAGATCACCAGAATCACGGTTCGCGGCTACAAATCGATTCGCGCACTCGAAGCCTTCGAACTGCGTGACCTGAATGTCTTGATCGGCGCCAACGGCGCCGGCAAAAGCAACTTCATCAGCCTGTTCCGTCTTCTGACAGCCGTGTCCGAACGGCGGCTGCAACTGTACGTTCAAAAGCAGGGCGGGCCGGATGCATTATTGCATCGCGGCCGCAAGCATACGGAACACATGGAGTACTTGGTCGAACTCGACAAGTACGGATATTTTGCTCAATTGGAAGCGACTGCGGACAACAGGCTCATTTTTTCGGATGAACGTATTGTAGCCGGCAGCGTGAACCGCCGCCTTGGCGTTGGCCACGCCGAAACCGGGATCAAACGCGCATCAAGCTCAACCGGCATCCAACTGGTCAACAAAAGCATTATCGACAGCCGTGTTTTTCATTTTCACGACACCAGCGACAACGCCCGCATCAAGCAGATCCACCATACCCACATCAACCTGCGACTGCTTCATGACGCAGCGAACCTCGCCGCATTCCTGTTGCGACTTCGCAAAGACTATCCGGATTTCTATCTGCGTATCGTGGAGACGATCCGCCTTGCCGCACCTTTTT
>JAEUQZ010000073.1 GCA_016788965.1 Anaerolineae bacterium
GTTTCGTCTACGATCCCAGCCAGCAAGTTGCCCGTCTAAGCGGCGATGAATTGGCCTGTGACATGCAGGGCGCTTATGCGATGGTCGTCAACGGTTATGAGGCCGAAATGATCTGTAAGAAGACCGGCCAGACGATTGACGATCTGCGCCGCGCCATCGAAATTCTGGTCATCACCCAGGGCAAACATGGTTCACATCTCTATCTGAATGGTGATTTCGTGAACGTGCCCGCCTTTCCCACCCACACCATCAAGGACCCCACCGGGGGCGGTGATGCCTACCGCGCCGGATTGCTGCGGGGAATAGCGGCCGGATGGCCGATTGAACTGAGCGCCCAGGTCGGGTCACTGTGCGCCAGCTATGTGTTGGAGCATGTCGGAACCCAGAATCACCACTTCACACCCCAGTCGTTTGTTGAACGCTTCCGCTCTGAATACGACGACCGCGGACTGCTCGACAGTCTGCTGCCTGTAAAAGTCGATTGACCGACAAGCGTAGCGCAATCGTCGATTTTTGCTGCCAGTAAGGTTTCGCCCATATGATACAATCGCCTCGTTAACCTACCAGTACGACTTGAGAGGGCCGAATGACCGTTGAACATGATGTGAAGCAGCTTGATCTCGCCATGGGCGGACGTTACCGCATCGAGTGGGCAGAACAGGAAATGCCTGTACTCCGTGCCATCCGTCAGCGATTTGAAGCTGAGAAGCCGCTGAAGGGACTGCGAATCTCCGCCTGTCTACATGTAACCACCGAGACCGCTAACCTGATGCACACTCTCCAGGTGGGCGGCGCTGACGTGGTGCTGTGCGCCTCCAACCCGCTGTCCACCCAGGATGACGTAGCCGCTTCCCTGGTCGCCAACTATGAAATTCCCGTCTACGCCATCAAGGGCGAAGACAACGAAACCTACTACGAACACATCAAGGCCGCGCTCGACCACAAGCCGCACATCACCATGGATGACGGCGCCGATCTGGTCAGCGTCATTCACAAGCAGCGCCGCGACCTGCTCACCGATATCGTCGGCGGCACGGAAGAAACCACCACCGGCGTCATTCGCCTTCGCGCGATGGCGAGGGACAAGGCGCTGGCCTTCCCCATCATTGCCGTCAACGACAGCAATACCAAACATCTCTTCGACAACCGCTATGGAACCGGCCAGAGTACCATGGACGGCATCATCCGCGCCACCAACATCCTGCTGGCTGGGCGAGCGGTCGTCGTCGCTGGTTATGGTTGGTGCAGTCGGGGTATTGCCAGCCGCGCGGCTGGATTGGGCGCGAATGTCATCGTGACCGAAATTGATCCGCTGCGCGCACTCGAAGCCGTCATGGATGGCTACCGGGTCATGCCGATGGCTAAGGCTGCCGAGGTCGGTGACATCTTCATCACCGCCACCGGCGACAAGAACGTCATCGACGAGCATCACATGCAGGTCATGAAGCCGGGCGCGATCCTTGCCAATTCCGGCCACTTCAATGTCGAGATCAATATCCCCGCGTTGGAGAAGCTCAACGGCGGCAAGCCGCGCCTCGTCCGTCCCTTCGTCGAGGAATACCGCGTGGATGGCAACGCCATCTACCTGCTCGGTGAAGGCCGCCTGATCAATCTGGCCGCTGCCGAGGGGCATCCCGCCAGCGTCATGGACATGAGCTTCGCAAACCAGGCGCTCGGCGCAGAATTCATGGTCAAGAACGGCAGCAGCCTCGCGCCGGAGGTTTACACGATACCGGAGTCGATTGACCAGGAAATCGCCCGCCTGAAACTGGAAGCATTGGGCGTCCAGATTGACACCCTCACGCCCGAACAGCAGGAATACCTGAATCAGTGGCAGGAAGGCACGTAGTTGATTTTTCTGGCTCTGATCGTTTCTCCTCGAAATCAGCCCGGCCACAAGTTGCCGGGACTGGTTCATCAGAACGCAAGATCGGCGCCCGTAAAGCGCATGTCGATCCATTTGACCCTGGATGGGGTTCATGCAAAGGAGTCTGGCTTATGAAATGGCCGATCAGAATAGGAACGGTGTTGGCCGTTATGCTGGTGCTGTTGGCTGTGGCCTTTGGCGTCACATCCGCGCAGTCTGCTGGCTCATCCCAACTCCGCTTTGCCCACGCCATTCCAGGCGCGCCTGGCGTGGATGTGTATACCGATGGACAGCTCACCGCCAGCAATCTGGCCTTCGGTGAGTCCACAACCTACGCCCAGGTCAGCGCGGGCGATCACCAGATCACCGTGACCGCCGCCGGATCGACCGATCCGCTCTGGCAGCAGAACATCAGCGCCCCGGATGGCGGCGCGTTGACACTGGTTGCAGCCTCGTCGGGCACACCATCATTCCTGGTCTACCCTGATGATCTCAATGCGCTGTCACTCGGCAAAGCTCGGCTGACAGCCGTCCATGCCATCCCCGGCGCGCCCGCTGTCGATCTGCTCCTGACCGATGGCCGTCTGGTCATCCCTGGGCTGCAATTCGGCCAGCCCTCGGCCACGCTGGATGTGCCCACCTTTGTGTATGATTTCGCTGTTGTCCCCGCGGGCGGCCGCCCGGACGCGGCGCTGCTAACAGCGGAAGGTGTCGGCCTAGTCTCCGGCACATCCTACATGCTGGTGGTCTATGGCGAGGCAGACGATCCACAGGTGATGGTTCTCGCCCAGGCGACCGCCTCTGAAAGCGCGAGTGCTGGCTTCGTCCGCGTGATGCACGGCGTCAGCGGCGCTCCCGCCGTCGATGTCTACCTGAACGGCATCCTCATTGCCCCCTCGCTCGGTTTCACACTCTACACGCCACATATCGCTGTGCCCTCCGGCGCGTATGATCTCGCGGTTCGGGCTGCCAATTCCAACACTGATCTCCTGACGGCTTCCGTCGAAGTCGCCAGCGGTCAGGCGTTGACCATCGCCGCGTTGGGAACCCCCGACGAAATCACACCCGCCGTGTTCAGCGACGAAGTCGCGGGCATCCTTCCCACCGAAGCGCGCATCAGCCTGATCAACGGCGTGCCGGGTGACGGCACGCTCGATGCCGTGCTGAATGATGGCTCCACGCTCGCTGAAGGTCTGATCTTCGGCGAGGCCGCCAGCGCCATCTCGCTCACCCCCTCGGCGCTGAACATCACCGCCGTGGTCAACGAAACCAGCTCGACTTCAGCCGAAACCGCTTTCTACGGTGGCGTCTACTATAACGTGCTGGTCGTAGACATCGATGGAGAACCTCAGTTCGTCGTCGCGCCGACGAGTCTCACCCAGGGTATCGCCAGCGCCCCCGGCGCGATCATCAGTGTGGCCGTTGAGCCGACGCCTGCTCCCACCGTCGAGGCCCCACCCGTCGTGGAACCCACGCCAGTGCCGGCTCCTGCCGCCGTCCCGACCCTGCCGCAGACCGCTCCGCAGACAGCCACCGGCCCGACGGGTCGCGTTTTCAATCTGGATGCTGACCGCAACTTGCAGCTTCGCCAGTATCCGAACAGCAACGCGCTGTCATTGGGAACTGTCCCACCCGGTACAGTCCTGCTCGTGAACGGACGTGAAGGCGCATTGGCCGAAATTCCCTTCAGCGCCACGCCCGCGCCGCCGCCCGATTACCAGTACGTCGATCCGGCCAGCCTGCTGACCGATCCCAAGCTGGACCTCGATCCCGCCGCCACTTGGCTGAATGTCACCTACTTCACGCCGGACGGCGGTCAGATCACCGCCTGGGCCAATGCGCTCTACCTGGATGTTCGCAACCCGCGCGGGGAACGCATCCGCCTCGCCAGCCTGCCGACTGTCGCGGCCAACCTGCCCGGCGAAGTCGAAAGCACGGCGGTCGCCCCGCCATCTGTCCCGGCCAATGTGGTCGCGGCCATCGTCTTCAACCTTAACGAAGGCATCAACCTCAACATCCGCCGCACCGCCGACGCCAACGGCGAAGTCCTGGCGCGTGTCCCCAACACGACTGTCATGGAATTCCTGGGTATCAGCGAGGATCGCCAGTGGGTCTTCGTGCGCTACACCACGCCGGAAGGTGGTGTCGTCACGGGTTGGGTCAACGCGACCTACATCCAGTATGCCTATAACAACCGCGCTATCGACCTGGAAGAGATCGAACAGCGCAACCTGCTGGTCATCACCCCGCTGGAAACGCGCGGTGACGTGAGCGCGGGCGTCGCTCCGGCGGGCATTCCCACCGCTAATCCGGTCAAGAATGCGTATGTGGCCGAAGTCGTTCTCAACCCCGGATCGAATCTCAACATGCGCCGCAACCCCGATGTCAACTCGGAAGTGCTGGCGCAGATCCCCAGCGGCACGCAGGTCATCGTCACGGGTCGCAGCCCGGATTCGCTCTGGCTCCTCGTCCAGTTCGAGGGCGTGGAAGGCTGGATCGCCGCACAGACCGATACGGCCCTCTTCGTCCGCATCACCTTCAACGGTCGGGCGGCGCAGATCGCCGATATCCCACTCGTCACTGATGCCGGCGTCACGGTCCAACCGACACCCACCGAGCAGTTCACCCGTCTTGCCGTCCGTGTCACCGATGCGGTCGTCGCCATGACCGGTTCGCCCGGTGGCAACAACGATGGCCTGCCGATCCTGTCGGCAGGGATGATTGCCGACCTGCTCTTCACCGATGGGGTGTTCAGCTACATCGAACTGCCTGATGGCACGCGCGGATGGGTTCCGGCAGGCGCGGTGCAGCCGCGTTAGCTTGAAGCCGTCCTCTTGAACTACAAAGTCCTGTATCTCTAACCAGAGATACAGGACTTTTTCTTTAATGTCGCGGATTGGGTCACATCAGTACAATGGACAGGGAGTCCGAGGATCGGAACAGTTAAGGGGCTGGTATGAAACACTTCATCGTTGGGTTGGTGTTCGTGATCGCGCTGGCAGGCTGCGCCCAGGCCGAATCGGTGGTCGTCCCGACCCTGATACCGACGCCGGAGCCGCCGCCCGCCACGCCCATCCCTGCCACCTCAGCCCCACGTCCAACGCCCGTCCCCGTCTCTCCCACACCACCCCCGGTTCGCGTTAGCCTCCGCATCCTCAATGCCATCCCGGATTCGGCGCCGCTGAGCGTCTATGCCGGCTTTCAGGCCATCGCCACCAACTTGGAGTACCAGCAGGTCACCGAGCCGACACCGCTGGACTCCGCCACATACACTGTGCGCGTCGTCCCCACAGGCGCGGCATCGAACGCGCCCGCCCTGACCGAACAGGAAATCAGCCTTTCGGGCGATACGCCTGTGCTCCTCACCCTGACGGGAACGCCAGACCGCGTGACTCTCTCCAGTCTATCGATCCCCCAGTCGTCGCTTTCGGCAGGTGAATCCGCCGTTGTCCTGGTCAACGCCCTCGGTGATGCAGCCGAAGCCGCCTTGCAGGATTCAACCGGAACGACTGTCGCTTCAGCCCCAACCGGCCAGTTCGCGGCCATTCCAGCTTTGCCTTCAGGAACAACCGGACTCCGCCTACAAGTGGGCAGCACCACATTGGAAGTCCCCGTCTCACTCGATGCCCAGCGCATCTACACAGTCGCGGTCGTGGGCAGCAGCACCAACCCCGCCATCGTGACTTATTCGGATAATGCGCCGGGCCGGATTGCGCTCAGGATCGTCCATGCTGCCGTTCAGGTCGATGCGCTTGATCTCTATCTGAACGACAAACTCCTCAGCGGCCGTGTGGAATTTGGCCGCCCTGCCCCACGCCAGGATATCGAGGCGGGCGAATACAACCTGACCGTCCTGCCTGCGGGCGCTGACCCCGCCTCTACTACTCCTTTGGTGAGTCAGAGTCTTCCCCTGTTCGAGGCCGATCCTACTTCACTCATCCTGATTGGCGATCAGGACAACCTGCGCCTTCTGGTCGTCACTGATGACCTGTCGCCAACGGCTCCCGATGAGTCGCGCGTCTCGCTTCTAAACGTCCTGCCTGATCGCCCAGCCATACAGGTCTTCGTGAACGACAGGCCCATGGATACCATCCCCGAACTGCTCTTTGGCGAACCTCCCGTGACCACCAACCTTTCGTCCGAACGTTATCGCTTCATCATGAGTGCCCTGGATGCCAACGGCGTGCGTTCCACGCTGGAACTGGCCGAACGGCTGCAATTTGAACCCGGCATCAGCTACCTCTACCTGGTCACAGGTCGGATGGACAGCAATCCCGTCATCATCAGCGAAACCGTCGGCGTCGATCAGGCTACCAGCGCCATCGAACCGGGCCGCACCCCGGCACTGATCCGCCTGATTCATGCCATCGATGGAGCCGGCCCAATTACGTTGACTGTCAATGAGAAAGATTTGCTGACCGATGTCACCTACGGGACAAGCAGCACACTGCTCGATATCCCCGGATCGACTCTCACGCTCAATCTTGGCTTCGGCGGCAGCGCAGCCGCTGCCTCCCTGGAGGCCGATCTGGTAGATGGAAACCGCTATGCCCTGGTCGCGGCTGGCAGCCCTTCTAGTCCGACGCTGCTCCTGGTCTCCGATGACAAACTCATTTTCGACGGTACGTCCCCCTATCTGCGCCTGATTAACACCAGCGCCACCGAAGACGCTGCGCTCAAGCTGGCTTTTTCCGCCGCCAGTTCCGATTCAGAGCCAACCGCTGCTGCGACCCCGGAGATAGTCGCCACCGAAGAACCTGTTGTCGGCGAAACCGTTTTCACCTTGCCCTTTGGCATACAAACCCTGGTCGCCGACCAGCCCGGCGGATCCGCCTCGAACATCATTCTGATGACCGTCGGCGTCTTCAACATTTACCTGATCGATCCGGCGACCAATCAAATCCTGCAAACCTTTCCCGAAATGCCTCTGCAAGGCGGGGTTCACTATGATGTAATTGCGACGCGCGATTTGGAGACCAACGCAGTCGAAGCCGTGCTGGTCATCCACCCAGACTCCGAGCAAACAGGGGTGAACTAGAAGTGCGTCGGGTATAATTCGGCTCCGCGAGTTCAGCCATAGGCAAAGGCAGCATTGTGCGAATCCTGATTACGGGCGTCGGCGGGTTTGTCGGGAGACATCTCCTCCGGCATTTGCGTGAAGTCAACCCCTCCGCCGAGTTTCATGGCTCTGTCATTGAAGACCCACCGCCTCTGATCGACCCAGCATTGACCTGTCACACCGTCGATCTCAAAGACCCGGCCGCCGTGCTCGATCTGGTCGAAAGGGTCGAGCCAACCCATATCTATCATCTGGCGGCCCAGGCCTCTCCGCGCCTTTCGTTCGAGCTGCCCTGGGAAACGCTTGAAAATAACATCCGCTCGCAGCTCAACATCATTCAGGCCTGCCTCACACTGCACATCACGCCGCGAATGCTGGTCGTCAGTTCCGCCGAGATTTACGGCCCGGTGCGCCCGGAAGATCAACCGCTCCGTGAAGATACACCGCTGCGCCCGGCCAATCCCTATGGCGTCAGCAAAGTCGCGCAGGATTTGATCGGGCTGCAATACCACCTCAGCCATCACCTGCCCATCCTGCGTGCCCGCCCCTTCAACCACCTCGGCCCCGGCCAGCGCGAAGGCTTCGTCGCCGTGGACTTCGCCATCCAGATCGCCCGTATCGAAGCGCGGCAGCAGCCTCCTGAACTGCACGTCGGCAACCTCTCCGCGCAACGCGACTTCACCGACGTGCGCGATGTCGTCCGTGCCTACAGCCTGATTATGGAACGCGGGACGCCCGGCGAAGCCTATAACGTCGCTACCGGAAACAGCATCAGCATCGAGGATCTCCTCAAGACCATGCTGGCCCGCAGCACCACGCCCATCACAGTCCGCACCGACCCGACGCGGTTCCTGCCGCTGGATATTCCCATCATTCGCGGCGATGCCACCCGCCTGTATAATCGGACAGGCTGGCGGCCGCTCATCCCGCTTGAAACCACGCTCGATGACGTGATGACCGACTGCCGCGAGCGGGTTCGCCGGATGCTGGCGGCATCCCGTTTCTGAAACACCCGCCAACCGGAGAGCAGCCGTACAAATCACACCAGCCTGCTAGACTATTCTCGTGTTGCACACGATTGGAGAAACGTGATGAAAAAACGCGCCCTGATTACAGGCATTACCGGCCAGGATGGTTCCTACCTGGCCGAATTCCTGCTGCAAAAGGATTACGAAGTCTTCGGCATCGTCCGCCGCACCAGCACCCTCAACTTTGAACGCATCCGCCACATCCAGGATCAGATCAACCTGATCTCTGGCGACATGCTCGACCAGACCAGCATGATCCGCGCGCTCAGCGACATTCGCCCCCAGGAAGTCTATAACCTCGCCGCGCAGAGCTTCGTCCAGACCTCCTGGATGCAGCCTGTGTTTACCGGGGATGTCACCGCCCTGGGTGTGACTCGCCTCCTGGATGCCATCCGCACGGTCGATCCCACCATCCGCTTTTATCAGGCCTCCAGCAGCGAGATGTTCGGCAAAGTCCAGGAAGTTCCCCAGCGGGAAAGCACGCCCTTCTATCCGCGTAGTCCGTATGGCGTGGCGAAAGTCTACGGCCACTGGATCACCATCAACTACCGCGAGAGCTACAACCTACACGGCACCAGCGGCATCCTCTTCAACCATGAAAGCCCCCGCCGCGGTCTGGAATTCGTCACGCGCAAAGTCACCCATCAGGCGGCGAAGATCAAACTGGGGCTGGCCCACGAACTTCGCGTCGGCAACCTGGATGCCCAACGCGACTGGGGCTTCGCGGGCGATTATGTCCAGGCCATGTGGCTCATGCTCCAGCAGGATGAACCCGATGATTTCGTCATATCCACCGGAAAAACTCACTCGGTCGAACGTCTGATCGACATCGCCTTCAGCACAGTCAACCTCAACTGGAAAGACTACACTATACAGGACGAACGCTTCATGCGTCCGGCGGAGGTCGATCTCCTGATCGGCGATGCGACCAAAGCCAGCCAGAAACTCGGCTGGGAGCCAGCCGTCACCTTCGAGCAGTTGGTGCAGATGATGGTCGAATCCGATCTTCAGCTTCTCAAGGCCGAACACAGCCTGTGAGCCTTATCGACACCCACTGTCACATCAACTTCGATGCCTATGACCCGGATCGCGCCGCGGTCATCCAGAGAGCGGTCGAAGCGGGTGTGACCCTCTTCATCAATCCCGCCGTCGATCTGGCGACCAGTCAGGCCATTCTGAACCTGACCGCGCAGTTCGACGGCCTCTATGCGGCCGTGGGTATTCATCCCAACAGTACCGCCAATTTTGATCCACAGATGATCGATTCGCTGACCAGCATGGTCGCGCATCCGCGCGTGGTCGCCATCGGCGAAATCGGTCTGGATTACTACTGGCGCGAAAGCCCACATGAAAAACAGTTCGAGGCGCTGGAAGCCCAGCTTGATCTGGCCGCCCGCCTCGAACTGCCCGTCATCATCCATAACCGCGACTCCAGTGAAGATGTCATGCGTATTCTGGAAGGCTGGGCCGCTCGTTTGCCTGAAGCCTTGCGCGAGCACCCCGGCGTGATGCACTCGTTTTCGGGGAACCAATCCATCGCCGAACGCGCCCTGGCCGCTGGGTTTTACCTCGGCTTCACCGGCCCCATCACCTATAAGAATGCCGATACGCTCCGATCCATCGCGGCTGCCGTCCCGTTGGATCGCATCCTGGTCGAGACCGATGGCCCCTTCCTGACGCCCGTTCCCCATCGCGGTAAGCGCAATGAACCCGCCTACATCCCGCTCATCGTGGATCGGCTGGCCGCTCTGCATCAAATGAGCAGTGCCGACTTCGGCGCCCAGACCACCGCCAACGCCCGGCGGCTGTTCAATCTCCCCTGAATCAAAAAGGGGAGCCACCTGTTCGATGGCTCCCCTTCCGAAGTCATAGCCTCACGCGATTACACACCGCCCACGGGCGCTGCTTCCAGCGGAGCCGGATTGTTGATCCGTTCGGTCAGCCGCTCACGGAACTGCTGGATGCGCTCATCTGCCTGTTCCTGCGTCAGCCGCCCATTGGCAACCGCCTCGCTCAGCCGCTCCTGCACCTGGGATACTGCTGTATCGATGAAGGCATTCACCTCCACCCCGTTCGCCGTCAGCACCGCGGCGAGCGTCTGCCCGTCACGAAGCTGCTGGCGAATGTCCTGCACGCTCAGCCCGGTCTGCTCAGCAGCCAACTGGATGACGCCCACAGCCGCCCGCGCTTCCATCGCCCGTTCCCGCAGTTCACCGTTCACCGCCGCCGTGTACACCTCTGGCAGCCTGCTGATGAGCTGGTCGGCGCGTTCCTGAGTCATCTTGCCATCCGCCACAGCCTGATTGATCTCGGCAGTCGCTTCGGTCACTGCCGCGCTCACCACCGCTTCGACGCTGCCGCCGTTCGCCGTGATGACTTCTGCAAGAGTCTGCCCGGCACGAACCTGCTCCACGATGGCCGACGGTTCCAGCCCCGTCGCGTCCGCCGCCGCCCGCACCAGGATTCGCTCGGATGCGCGTGCCAGTGGCCCACGATCACCCTGCGCGGCAAGTTCACCATTGACCGCGCGGGTAATCACATCAGGAAGCTCCGCCAGCAGTTGGTCGGCCTGTTCTTGAGTCATGCGCCCGTTGGCGACCGCCTGATTGATCTGTTCCGTCGCCGCACTAACCGCCGCATCAATGACGTTCTGCACGCTGCCACCATTCGCTTCGATGACCGCGGCCAGCGTCTGCCCATCGGCAAGCTGTTCGCGAACTTCCTGCACGGTCAGGCCAGTCTCGGCCAGCACCGCATTCATCACCGCCCGCAACGCAGGACGCTGCCCAGGCTCACGCGGCCCCGCTGGATCGCCGGGCGCAGCCACCGCCGTCCCCACCACCATCAGCAGCAGCACTGCCGAAATCACACCCACGATCCACGCTCTCTTGTTCATCTCAGTCTCTCTTTCTGCATTGAAGTACACTCACAGCATCGCGGCAAAGTGTTATCGAAGTGTGATCGGTGCGTAGAGGGTCTGTAAATTCCTGATATAATCACCCCGCAGAATGCCGAGGAGTCAGCCGCGTGGTAGATGGTTCTATCATCATCGTCAGTTGGAATGTTGCCGACCTGCTGGAAGCCTGCCTGCGTTCCATCCAGGTCTCGGCTCGCGGCAGCCCCTATTCGATTGAAACGATTGTCGTAGACTCCGCCAGCACCGACGATACGGTGGCGCGGCTGCGTCAGAACTTCCCTGAAGTGACGCTTCTCCCACAGTCGGCAAATCTCGGCTTCACGCGCTGCAATAACATCGGCCTCGCCGCTGCCACCGGACGTTATCTGTTCCTGCTCAATCCCGATACCGAACTGGTCGGCGATGTGCTGCCACGCCTGATCGACTATCTCGAAGCGCACTCCCACGTCGGCATCATCGGCCCGCATACGCTCAACACCGACGGCACGCACCAGTCTACCCGCCGCCGCTTTCCGACTCTGCTGACTGCCGTCTTTGAAAGCACCTGGTTGCAGCCTTTGGCTCCCCGCTTCATTCTGGATCGCTATACCTGCGCGGATGTGCCCGACGACGCAATCGCTGAAGTCGATTGGGTGCAGGGCAGCGCCCTGCTTGCCCGCCGCGCCGTCTATGAACAGATCGGTGGCCTCGATGAAGGCTACATCATGTATTCGGAAGAACTCGACTGGTGTCGCCGCGCCAAAGCCGCCGGTTGGCAGGTGATCTATCAGGGCGAAGCGCGGATCATCCATCACGGCGGCAGGAGCAGCGAGCAAGCCACCACGCGCAAACATGTCCTCTTCCAGGAAAGTAAGCTGCGCTACTTCCGCAAGTACCACGGCCGTTGGAGCGCCCAGGTCTTGCGAATCATCCTGCTGCTGAACTATCTCTGGCAGATCGCCATTGAGTCCCTCAAGAGCCTGCTGGGGCACAAACGCCAGATGCGCCAGGAGCGCATTCACTCCTACTGGCAGGTGATCCGCTCCGGCCTCAAGGTGCAGTAATGCGGATCGGCATCATCACCGGAGAATATCCCCCGATGCAGGGCGGGGTCGGCGCTTACACCCACATCCTCGCTGACGAAATGACTCGCCAGGGCGAGTCCGTTCACATTTTTACCAGCCTTCAGGCCGCCTCACCCGATCATCCATCCACAGTCAGTGCGACGATAGCGGACTGGGGATGGTCTCTCTTCAGAGCAGTTCGCGCCTGGGCCAAGCAGCACCGCCTTGACCTGCTTAACATCCAGTACCAGACCGCCGCCTTCGGCATGTCCCCCTGGATACACTTCCTGCCGGATCGACTCCGCCCTATTCCGGTCGTCACCACCTTCCACGATCTGCGCGTCCCGTATTTGTTCCCCAAAGCCGGAAAACTCCGCCCCTGGATCGTCCGCCACCTGGCGCGCGCATCTGACGGCATCATCGTCACCAACCACGAAGACGACGGCCAGATGCAGTCCATCCCCCATCGTGCCTTGATCCCCATCGGCAGCAACATCCTGAAGCCGCTCCCCCTGGATTTTGACCGCGCATCCTATCGCGCAGCGACGGGCAGCGCCGATACAGACTGTCTCCTGGCCTACTTCGGCCTGTTTAACCAGACCAAAGGCATCGATGTGCTGCTGGATGCGCTGCGTGACTTACGGGGACGCGGACTCCCGGTCAGGCTGGTCATGATCGGCGGCGGGGCCGGCTCCAGCGATCCCAGCAACGCCAGCTTTGAGAGTTGGATGCACGCCCGTATCACTGCGCTCAGCTTGCAAGACGCCATTCACTTCACCGGCTATCTGGAAGACGAAAGCCGCGTCGCCGCTTATCTCGCCGCCAGTGAGATCGTCGTGCTGCCCTTCCGCGATGGCGCATCATTCCGTCGTGGCAGTCTCATGGCCGCGCTGCATCACGGCTGTGCCATCATCACCACTACACCATCTGTACCCATCCCTGCCTTCACTGATAGCAGCGCCTTGCGCCTCGTCCCACCCGGCGATGCTCACGCGCTGGCCGAAGCCATCGACGCCCTGCGCCGCTCCCCAACCGAGCAGGCCGCCCTCCGCCAGGGGGCTTGTGCGCTTGCCAGTCAGTTCGAGTGGCCGCAGATCGCCCAGCAGACACTCGCCTTCTTCCAGCAGATCATCCAGCAATCACCATGACCGCCCTGCACCGCCGCCTGTTCTACGCCTTGCTGATCGCCTACCTGCTCCTCGGCTTGACCTACAGCATCGTCACCCCGCCCTTTGAAGCCTCCGACGAACTCTGGCATTACCCCACCGTCAAGTACCTGGCCGACAACGGCCTTCAGCTTCCGCCGCAGGATCCGGTCAATCCCGGCCCCTGGCGGCAGGAAGGCAGTCAACCGCCGCTCTACTACATCCTGTCGGCCATCCTCACCGCCCCCATCGACACCTCCGATATGGATGTCATCCGCCGAATCAACCCGCACGCCGACATCGGCATCATTCGGCCAGATGGCAGCGTCAACATGATCGTCCATCGCGCGGATGCCGAAGCCTTTCCCTGGCGCGGCGCGATGCTGGCGCTGCAAGTAACCCGCATCTTCTCGGTGCTGCTTGGCCTCGGCACAGTCTGGGTGACGCATCAGCTTGGCCGCGAAATCTTTCCCGAAACACCGCTCATCGCCCTCGGCGCGGCGGCCTTGACCGCCTTCCTCCCCATGTTCCTTTTCATCAGCGGCTCGGTCAATAACGACAACCTCTCCAACCTGCTGGGCAACCTGCTCACCCTTCAGATCGTCTGGCTCCTCAAGACCCGCCAATCTCCCCGCTGGCGCGTCTATGTTGGATTAGGACTGATCGCCGGAGCCGGCCTGCTCGCCAAACTCAACATCGGCTTCCTCATCCCGCTGATCGGGTTGGCGCTGCTGATCGTCAGCCTGCGCCTCCGCGACTGGCGGCCCTTCATCGTCGGCGGAGTCATCAGCGGCGGCCTCACCGTCCTCATCGCCGGTTGGTGGTATCTGCGGAACGTGCAGTTGTATGGCGACCCCTCCGGCATCAACCGCTTTCTGGAGATGGTCGGACGCCGCGCCGTTCCCGCCAATGCCGCCCAACTCTGGAGCGAACGCCACAGCTTCACCCAGGCCTACTGGGGTTTCTTCGGCGGCGTCAATGTCGCCTTGCCCGAACCCGTCTATCTGATCTTCAACCTCGTCGGCGGTCTGGCGCTCCTCAGCGCGATCATCTTCCTGCTGCACCTCCTCGTTCGGCGTCGCTGGCCGCTGGATCGATGGCTGCCCGCCCTCGTAACCATCCTCTGGCCGCTCATCACCTTCGTCAGTTTCCTCCGCTGGACAGCCGAGACGCCCGCCTCGCAGGGACGCCTGCTCTTTGGGGCGCTTTCGTCCATTGCGCTGTGGATGGCCGCCGGACTGGTCGTCTGGCTCCCCCCGCGCTGGAAAGCAGCCCTCCTGACACCCACCGTCGGCTGGTTCGCCGCTGTCGCTGTGCTGACTCCTTTCCTCGTCATCGCGCCAGCCTACCAACCGCCCCCGGCCACGTCTGAAGAACATGGCGCGCCCTGGGTCATCTTCACTGATGGGCGCGGCGGCAGCATTGCTGCTGCCCTCGTTCAACCGCTCGCGGGCACAGTCCACCCCGAAACCTATGTCACCTTCGATGTTCTGCTCGAAGTCCATTCCCACCTTGAGCAGGATTGGAGTCTGTTCGTCCACCTCGTCACCCCCGATGGCGTCATCATCGGCCAGCGCGATGTCTATCCCGGCGGTGGCAAGCTGGCGACCTCCGATCTTCAGCCCGGTTTTCGCTGGCGGAATCCCATCGCCGTCTGGGTTCCGGCGACCGCCTACGCCCCTATGCCGCTCGATATCGTCCTCGGCTGGTACAACCTCTGCACGGGCGA
>JAEUQZ010000740.1 GCA_016788965.1 Anaerolineae bacterium
TCAGTTGCATTGCTCACCCTCCTGTTTCCTATCTCGCCCTGATTATACCTTGTCAACCTTTTATGTCCGGTTCTCAAGAACACTACCTGGACAGCAGCTACAGCAGTCTGTCGAACCTGCTCCAGAGCCGTGAGGTTGGCGTGGACATGTACAGCCCGATGCGCCCCCTGAGCCATTGGCAGAGTCAACAGGCTGATGGGCTGGATCTGCACCAATTCGCTATCGATTGGGAGAAGCAACTCGTCTATTGTCCGCATGGCAAGGTCTCCACCTCCTGGTCGCAGTGCCGTAACGAACGCCAACAGGCCGTCATTCATGTCGGCTTCGCCCCGTCGGATTGCCGTCCCTGTCCTCTCAAGACCCGTTGTACCCGTTCCCAGTCGCGCACCCTCAAGTTCTATCCCCGTCCAGAGTATGAAACCTTGATCGCGCAGCGGCAGCGCCAACAAACCCCCGCCTTCCAGAAGAAATATCGTATCCGCGCCGGCATTGAAGGAACCTTCTCCATGGCTGTCCGCCGCTATGGCCTCCGCCGCACTCCCTTTCTCGGTTTGTCCAAAACCAACCTGCATACCCTCCTGATTGCCTGTGCTCTCAACCTCATCCGTGCCTTGAACTGGCTCCATGATGTCCCACTGGCGACCACTCGCAAGTCTCCATTAGCTACTTTGGTGGCCTAATGTCCATTTCGCCAACAGTATCCTCAAGCCTCCGTCTGAAGTTTGGCTGATTGAAAGGAAACGAAAAAAGCCCGACCGAGTGAGGATGGGCAGGGTTTGGGGTAAGGAAGT
>JAEUQZ010000741.1 GCA_016788965.1 Anaerolineae bacterium
CTGGTCGCCGGACTGCCGCTACTTAACCGCCGCGCTCGGCGAATTCGGCGCAACCGAAACAGTCGTTTGGGATGTCATCAACGGGCAGCGCATGGCCGGTTTTGAAGGTGCTGGTCTCCGCTGGAGTCCCGATAGCCAGCAGGCCGTGGTCAGCCAGATAGACGGCCTCCACCTCTGGACGGTCGGCGCCGAATCACCCGTCCAGCTCACGTCGGTACGCGGCGACGACGCCATCATCCGCTGGGACGACGCTCAGGTCTGGGTGCTCCCCTACAGCCTCTATTACTCAGCCGCCGGAGTCACCGCTTTCAGCCGCGCCGACGGCCAGCAGGTCGGCTATTACGACAACCCCGCCGGCCAGAGCAACCAGATTGGCTTCACCTTCGCCGCCGACAAAGTCATCGTCTACACCGTGCGGGCGCAGCAGCCCAGCAGCGCCGGCGTCACCATCTGGAACCGTGACGGTCAGAGCAGCATTCAGGTCGATGCAGGCAGCGAAGCCACCGGCTGGGAAGATCGCATCGCCCTCAGCCCGGACGCCCATTATCTGGCGATTGGTGGCCGCATGCTCCGTGTGTGGGACTTGCAAAACCTGCCCGCCGAACTGAACGACCGCGACCCCGTCAGCTACAGCGGCCCGCAAGCCACCATCCTCCGCCTGCGCTTCATCGACGACAGCACCTTGGAAACCGTGACCGTCAGCGGTTCGGAACAATGGAACGTGCTCACCGGTGAACCAGTAGCGACGGTCGTCAGCCGCTGAACGAAAACTTTCAATCGTAATGGGGTC
>JAEUQZ010000742.1 GCA_016788965.1 Anaerolineae bacterium
CGGGCGCGGGGCGATCTGAGGAACACGGCGATGAAGCGGTACAGCACGGCGATCAGCAGCAGGTTGAAGATAATCCGCATCAGGTGGAAGGTGAGGATCAGCGCGGTGACGAGCGCGGGGTCTTGCTGGCTGACGAAGCCGCCGACCAACCAGCCCGGCAGGATGTAGGGCAGAAGGATCAGCGCGGCGCGGGCATGAGGTTCCGGCGTATAGAACAGGTAGAAATCGAGGATGCCGCGTGCCCCCAGGCGCATCTTGCCCAGGTAGGAGAAGCCATCCTCGACGCCGAACAGGAACCCGCTGAAGCGCCAATCTGCCCCCTGCTGCGCCCAACCGATCAGGTACGGCAGCGTTGTCAGGGCGATAATCACAGCGGCGAAGAGAAACACGCCGCGCCATTCCTGCCGGGAAATCCGCACCGAACGCATGATGACTCCCTTCTGCCGCGCGATCCACTCTTCCGCATTGTAGACCAACTCGCGCATAGGCTCCCTTGACGAAGTGCGCTAAAATCTGCGAACATCAATTCTCACATCGGTGGAATGCACCCCGCCAGCGCGGGCAGTCAGGGAACAGACTCACATGGCTTTGCGAATTTTCAACGTGTTGGGACGCCAGAAGCAGGACTTTGAGCCGCTCCATCCGGGGCGCGTCAACATGTATGTCTGCGGCCCGACCGTTTACGATCACGCCCATATCGGGCACGCCAAGAGCTACACCAATTTCGATGTCATCGTGCGCTATCTGCGCTTCAGCGGCTACGATGTCCTGTATGTGCAGAACATCACC
>JAEUQZ010000743.1 GCA_016788965.1 Anaerolineae bacterium
GGCCCCGCCAACCGCCAAAGGTTTTCACTTCCTGACGCTGGAGGACGAGTGCGGTTTCATGAACATCATCGTGCGCCCGACGGTGTACGCCCGCTTCCAGCACATCATGCGGCGCGGCGGCGTGCTGGTCGTCGAAGGGCGGATGCAAAGGGAGGGTGAAGTCCTCAATGTCGTAGCGGAGCGGGTCAGCGGGATTTAATGCGAAAGCAGCTCGGAACCACAGCGAGTGAGCCGAAACGAATGCCGGCTGAGCAGCTATTCTGCGGTTGTCGAACGAGCCGCCAAAGGGCTGTGTCTACGCGCCACCACAGCACCTGCCCGGCAGCCTGACTGACCGAAGCCAGCGACAAGAGTATAACGCCAACATCTACAAAATCCGACTCCGCTGACGCGGAGAGGAGGTGGGGGATTCCCCCACACCCCCTTAGAGGGCGCTCACTCCGTTCGCGCTAAGAGCTACAGAGACGCTCGTTTCACTCGCTTTCAGAGTGCCGAGTGCCAGAGGTCAGAGACGCGATAGGGGACGCCAACACCACCCGAAAACCGTAGTTGTGGTTCCTGAGATTCGGAGAGGCGACGTAGCGATACGACGCGGCGGCGAAAATCCGATCGCGACCGAAGGAACCGCCCCGCAGCACCTTACGTTCCCCATTACTATACCCATCTATAATTTCTGGCCTTTTATAATCGTTCAAGCACCATTCCCACAGATTGCCTGCCACATCCAGTGCGCCGCATTCCGCCCTGCCGTCCGGGTACATGCCGACAGCCGTAGTGCGATCACCAAT
>JAEUQZ010000744.1 GCA_016788965.1 Anaerolineae bacterium
TCTTCTTCCAAACTGTGGTATCCATCGGCATGAACCTCAACATGCTGCCAGTCACAGGTCTTACACTTCCATTTGTCAGTTCAGGGGGAACATCCCTCCTGTCAATTCTAGCCGGAATTGGGCTGGCACAGAGTGTCATCGTCCGTGGTCGGCGCGTTTAATCCCTGCTCTGTTATAGCCCTATAAATATAGCGCTGTCTGGTGTAATATAATTACCCAATTTGTTGACAGGTAGGAGTAATCTGTGACTGAGACAAGTCCTCGACCGGTGCGCGTTCGCTTCGCGCCCAGTCCAACAGGATCACTGCATATCGGCGGTCTGCGTACTGCCCTTTTCAACTGGCTGTTTGCGCGTCATCACAACGGTCAGTTTATCCTGCGGATTGAAGATACCGACCAGAAACGCTTCGACCCGAACGCCCTCACTACACTCACCGAAGCCCTGCGTTGGGCGGGTCTTCAGTGGGACGAAGGGCCTGAAATCGGTGGTGAGTACGGTCCATATGTCCAGTCAGAACGGCTCGCACACTATCAACATTGGGCGAACTGGCTGGTCGAAAACGGTAAAGCCTACAAATGCTTCTGTACCGCTGAACGGTTGCAGCAAGTCAACAAAGAAAAAGAAACCCGCAAAGAACCGCCGGGTTATGATCGTTTTTGCCGTTCGCTTTCGCCCGCCGAAATTGCGGAGCGCGAAGCGCAAGGTCTCCCTTACGTCGTGCGTTTCAAAATGCCGCTGGATGGTGAAACCGTCGTCCACGATGCCATTCGTGGGCAAATCACGTT
>JAEUQZ010000745.1 GCA_016788965.1 Anaerolineae bacterium
CCGGCGGCGACCAGCAGTTCGCCGACGCCACCAGCCTGGATGACGACGTCGAGATCAAGATTCCGACCATCAAGTCGGCGCGCACGATGACCCTGGAAGTCTTCGACGACCCGACGCTGGCCTGGTACGCCACGGTCGCCGCCGCGTCCGACGCCGTCGTGCCGACCGCCGTGCTGATCCAGCCGCCGAACGGCTCGAAGATCGTCGGCAACGCCTACTGCCGCGTGATCAACCTGCTTGGCGACTTCGTGACCTCGCCTGAGGAAATCGGCGACGCCGGCGTCCTGGGTCTGGGTGTCGCCAACGCGGTGGACATCTTCGGTCTGCTGCCCGACGGTACGCCCGCCAACAACTTCACCCGCGTCATGCAGGTTTGCATGCGCGCCTCGTCTGGCGACATGCTGATGTTCGCCGCCGCCTCCGGTGTGCCGCGCTCCTACGTCCCGCTCGACACCTACATCAGCGGTGACTATATTTGCGGCTTCATCGACCGGGCAGGCACGGTCGTCCAGATCGGCTAGGGTCTCCCTGCATACTCTCTGGACCTCACCCCTCGATCCCCTCTCCATTGCATGGAGAGGGGCAGGGGGTGAGGCGCAGCAGGGGTGAGGACTACACACAAAAGGACCGCCCGGCGTTTCGCCGGGCGGTCCTTTTTTCTAAAGTCGGTCTCGTATCCTTCCAACGGGTGAGCCGCCGGCTCCCCCCTACGGGGTGGCGGGCGTAGGGGAGACCTGCCGGGTCTCCCGTTTGTGGTTTTCTTTCGAGAATCCACGTTAGCCATGT
>JAEUQZ010000746.1 GCA_016788965.1 Anaerolineae bacterium
CACCGTTTTGTGTGACGTTGCGTTCCATTTTTTCCAGTAAATCGGGTAGTTCCGCCAGCGCTCGCAGCTTAGCCCCACGTCCTTGCTGCCGCAGTTCATAAGCCTCACCTAACTCACCCATGATTTGTCGACGTCGTCCATCAGCATTGCCAGTCCCGCGTTCCAATGCCTTTTGTAGCTGAATATCTTCTAGCGCAATTACGGCCTGTTGTGGAAATTTGTTAGGGTTGAGTTCGACGTGTGTCATGCCGGCAGTCGCTCCGTTCACCTTGATGCAATAATTTCCTCTATCTTATCGTTCTCAGCCTCAGCCTGCCAATCCATCCCTAACAACAAAAAAGCCAACCGTTTGGTTGGCTCTTAAAATGGGCGATGAGGGGCTCGAACCCCCGACCTCACGGATGTGAACCGTGCGCTCTAACCAGCTGAGCTAATCGCCCTAGCTCATGTGTAAAAAACCAGCCTACGCTGGTTGGACATCTTTTGGGCAATAGAGGACTCGAACCTCTAACCCCTCCCACGTCAAAGGAGTGCTCTGCCAATTGAGCTAATTGCCCTAATTGAAAATTAGTATACAGCATTTCGAGGCGTTTGCAAGACTCATTCAGCTTGTATTAAGCGCCGTTATTTCGCTTTCGCTGCTCTTCCACGCGCGCCTCAATTTGCTCGATAAATGGCTTGAGATGCGCGGAGTCTGCCTCTCCTAACGCTTTCTCCAACCGGTTTAGCGTGTCTAGCAAAATTTCAAACACATATGCCGAATCTTTCGGTGCTATTTCGAGCAC
>JAEUQZ010000747.1 GCA_016788965.1 Anaerolineae bacterium
GTGCTGTTGACGAACACGCAGCGTGGCGTCACCCACCGCAGCGGCAGCAGCAGCTTGGCCTCGTCCAGCTCGACGCGCCCGGTCCACCGGTGATCACCGCCGCGCATCTCGGCGAGGCCATGTCCCCACTGGCCGGGCTTGCTGAAGCGGGCTGCCATCACCTCGGCATAGCAGTTGCGGCAGCCCTCGGAGACCCTGGTGCACCCGCGCGTTGGGTTCCACGACGCTGGCTTGTAGCCGGGCCACGCCAGCCACTCGATGCTGCTGCCGTCGCTCATGCAGGATCACTCCTCGGTTCGGTCATCCTTTGACTCCGCCGGCGCTATCGTGGCAGTGTTCCCTCGCGCCGTAGGAAGCACCGTAGGAAGCAAAATCGTAACTAATTGAAGCACCCGTAGCTCAGTGGATAGAGCGCTGCCCTCCGGAGGCGCATGCTTCAATATCCCCCGCATATGTTCACGGCTCAATCTCGGTCTGTTCCGCGAAAACTGCCCCGTCTGCGGCGTTCGCAGGGGTTGGAATCGCATCCGCCGTAGGAAGCTCGTCGGAAGCAGATACCCACCCCAGCGCCCTACGTGCCGCCGCCTCGACGGCCGCGCGGGCTTCCGGTTCGGTGACCTGTGAAATTATGCGGCTGTCATCGAAGCAACCATAACAAAGGTCGCAATCGTCCTCTTCTTCGACAACCCCGACGTATATTTTGCCTATGCGCAAATAGTCTCCGTCCCACCGCAACTCCGGCATCACCGGGCCGGCGGCCAACTTGGCGCGGAGCGTCAGTGCTT
>JAEUQZ010000748.1 GCA_016788965.1 Anaerolineae bacterium
CAGCGATCCGGTCTGCACGGCGTACCATGCTCGCACCTCGTCGGGCGGATCGGGCGCATAGAGTGTGATGACGGTGTTGCCCATCCCCAGTTCGCTCAGGAAGTTGTGCGTGCGCACCCGCATCTCTGCGCCGGGGTAGATGGGTAGACGCTGGCTCAGATAGTGATAGCAGACGCGATCCAGCGCGACCGTCACGCCGCCGACCGTCAGCAGCATCACGGCGACCAGGATGAGGAAGGCGCGCACCCGATACCCCGCGCGTCGGGGACGATGCAGGTCCATAGAGTTGTCCTAGGTTCAGGGCATGATGCGCCATGCCCCACGACGCATCACACCGCTACGATTCGGCGATCTGCTGGACGCGATCCACGCCGACGCTGTAATACTTGGCATCGGGGTGATGCACGATCAGCGCGGCGGTGGACTGCTCCGGCACCCACTGATAAGACTCCGTCAGGTGCATGGCAAGTTCATCGCGCACCGCCGGCAGCAGATCGACCACCAGCCGGTGTTCGCTCAGGTCCGGGCAGGCGGGATAACCCCAGCTGTAGCGCTTGCCCCGGTTCGCCGCGATGCCCAGCCCGCGGCTGACCACCGTCTGATGCACGTAGCTGGCGGCAGCCTCAGCCGCCTGCACCGCCAGCCCGTGAAAGAAATAGGCTTCGCTGTAATCGTGGGCGTCCTGGAGCCGGTCGAATGTCTGCGTGGCGATCTCCCCGACGGTCACGACCTGCAGCGCCACCGTATCCACCGCGCCAGAGTCCGCCGGGGCGAAATAGTCGCTC
>JAEUQZ010000749.1 GCA_016788965.1 Anaerolineae bacterium
AACTGGAGAGCCTGAACTCATCGAACGTCGCCCTGGATTTGCGCATCCCCGGCCATTTCGCCTACACCCAGGCGCTGGAAGTGCAGTTGACGCGGGCGCTGAACTTTGAAATCCCGCCCCAGGAAGCCCTGAACAACGTGGCCAAAGCCTGGAACGCCCTGACCGACCGCTTCGGGCGCGATAAGCAGCGCGCCGCTTATCGGGCGTCCATGGGTCTGACCGACGAGGTGAAATGATATGGCGACCACCCCCATCTCCACTTCTCCAACGTCCGTCGCAACCCGAACCCCCGCGCTGGACATGCGCGGCATCAGCAAGACCTTTCCCGGCGTCAAGGCGCTCGACAACGTGCAACTGCAAGCCTGGACCGGCGAGATTCATTCGCTGATGGGCGAAAACGGCGCCGGCAAAAGCACCCTGATGAAGATTCTGTCGGGCGCTTACACCGCCGATCCCGGCGGCGAAATCCGCATCGACGGCCAGCCCACGCCCATCGCCGGCCCGAAAGCGGCCCGCGCGGCGGGCATCGCCATCATCTATCAGGAGCTCAGTCTCGCCCCCAACCTGACCGTGGCCGAGAACATTTACCTCGGCAACGAACCCAAGCGGTTCGGCGTGCTGGCGGACCGGGCGGCCATGCGCCGGGAAACCGCCAAAGTCCTGGAGCGACTCGGCGCGGAATTCGGCCCCGACACCGCCGTCAACACTTTGTCCATCGCCGAACAGCAGCAGGTGGAAATCGCCCGGGCGCTGCACCAGCACAGCCACATCCTGATCATGGAC
>JAEUQZ010000074.1 GCA_016788965.1 Anaerolineae bacterium
TACTGGGCCGTCGAGCTGCTCCTGGCCGTCGGAGTCGCCTGGGGCATTGCCTCCAAGCAGGCCCGCGATCCCTTCGATGAAAGCGCCGAGTCCTGGTATGGCAAATCAGAACTCCTGGGCACGGTCGATTGGAAGTCGCGCAATGCCTTCAAGGATGCCCTCAAGAAAGGCGACTTTCAGGGAGCCGGGGCGCTGCTCACCGCCGCCAACCTGAAATATCCCCGCGCGGATATTCGGCTGCGCCGCAGCCCGAATCCTTCCGCCCCCGACATCTTCCTCGAATACCACGAAGCGACCGCCAAAGGCCGCTCAGCCCTCCGGCAGTCCGGCATGGTCAGCAGCGGCGAACTGGCCCTGATGAGCCAGTCTATGAACGCTGCCCCGCAGACGCCCCCCGCCCGCCGCTGATTCGCCACGCCGCCCGGTCGGGTCATGGACTCGACCGGGCTTTGACGACCGCCGCGCCTCCCTGTACCCTGAGCGCAGGTTCTTTCAAGATCGATCTGCGAGACGAGGTGCATGATGGCTGAGCGCGACGGTTTCTTCCCACAAACGTCCCAGAACACAGTCAAGCGGCTGCCCCAGCGCGGCCATTATGACCGCGCCACCATCTATCCAATCCTGGACGCGGCCTTTGTCTGCCATGTCGCCTTCGTCCAGGACGGCCAGCCTTTCATTATCCCCACCCTCTACGCCCGCCAGGACGACTCCATCCTGCTCCACGGCGCGACCACCAGCCGGATGCTGCGCCATGCCGAATCAGGCGGGGCGCTGTCCATTGCCGTCACCCTCGTGGATGGGATCGTGCTGGCGCGGTCAGTTTTCCACCACTCCATTAACTACCGCTCGGTGGTGGTCTTCGGCCACGGCCGCCTGATCGACGCGCCGGAAGCAAAAACAGCGGCGCTGGCCGCCTTCACCGAGAAGCTGCTGCCCGGCCGTTGGGACGATGCCCGTCCGCCGCATCCCAACGAGTCCAAAGCCACGTCGGTGATCGCCGTCGAGATCGAAAGCGCCTCCGCCAAAATCCGTGCTGGCGATCCCGGCGACGACGAGGAAGACCTGGCGCTGCCCATTTGGGCGGGCGTCCTGCCCATCGCTCAGCATTACGGCCCACCGATCCCGGCTCCCAATCTCGCGCCGGACATTCCGCTGCCGGATTATCTGAGCGATTACCTCGACCGCCAGAATCAAAACGCCGCGCCCTAACCCGGCCGCGGCGTCAAAGGGAATCGCCTCGTTGCTCGTCTAGGTATAAGTCGTGGTGCGGCGCATCTGCGGCGTCAGGGCGCGATGCCGCTGCATCACCTGCCAGACGCGCACTGCCGCCTCGATCTGGATACGAATGTCCATCTTGGACGTTCCCAGCTTGCGATCCGGGAAGTAGATCGGGATTTCCTTCACCCGGAAGCCCAGCCGGTGCGCGACGTAAGCCATCTCCACCTGGAACACATACCCGTTCGAGCGGATACGGTCAAGGTCGAGGCCGATCAGCGTGCTGCGCCGCCAGATGCGGAAGCCGCCGGTCGCGTCATACAGGGGAATGCCCAGGATCAGCGGCGTATAGACCCGGTTGGCGAACCAGCTCAGCAGCTTGCGATAGACACTCCAGCTTTCATCGACGCTGCCGCCTTTGACGAAGCGTGAGGCGATGATCAGATCGGTCGACTCGATGGCCTTCAACAAATCCAGCACATACTTGGGCTGGTGCGAAAAGTCGCAGTCCATCTGAATGATGTAATCGGCGTCGGTGGTCAGCGCCTGCTTGAACCCGGCAATGTAGGCCGGGCCGAGGCCGTTCTTTTCGGTGCGGTGCAGCACCGTCACGCGCGGATCCGCCGCCGCCCGTTCATCGGCGATCTTCCCCGTGCCGTCCGGGGAATTGTCATCCACCACCAGCACATGCAGATTCTCGACGGGCAGCGCGAACAGCGCGTCGATCATCAGCAGCAGATTCTCTTTTTCGTTGTAGGTCGGCAGCACGACTACCGTCTTGGGCATACCTTTTGCTCCTGAGATCGTCTCCGGGTCCAATTGGTCTGTGGTTCAGGGGATACCGGGGACGCTCCACCCTGCATTATAGCGGTTGTTTCCCGCCTCGGATCGTAACGAAATCGCAAACCCCTCGTCGGAGAAGTTCGGGCTTCATGCTAAACTTAGTTCCATTGCCTTACAAGCGCCCAACGGAACCGGGGCGGCACATCGCAAAGGTCACAGATCACTAACTTTATGGGAACCATCCTCACCCTGGAAGCAGCCCTGGCCGCCCGCGCCGCCCTGCGGGTCGCCAACCAGCGCCTCGTCTTCACCAACGGTCACTTCGATCTGCTCCACGTCGGCCATCTGGATTATCTGGAGAAGGCGCGTGCCCTCGGCGATGCTCTCTACGTCGGTCTGAACGGCGACCGCAGCACGGCCAGGCTGAAGGGTGCTGGCCGTCCGCTTGTTCCCGCCGACGAACGGGCGCGGCTGCTGGCGGCGCTGATCCCGGTCAGCGCCGTGTTGATCTTCGAGGACGACACTGCCAATGAACTCCTCCGTGCCCTCCAGCCTGAGATTTACGTCAAAGGCGGCGACTACGCCCATAAAGTCCTGCCGGAGCGTCCCACCGTCGAATCTTACGGCGGTCAGGTCGCTTTGATCGATTACCTGCCCGATCACAGCACCTCCGCGCTGATCGCCCGCATTCGGGCGCTGCCCGGCTGACGTTATTCTCCTTGAAACGTTAATGCTTCGACTGCTTGACGCTCATGCGGCAATCACCGATAATCGAATCAGATGAATGGGAATGTCGGGAGTCGGCATGGCGAAAATCCTGTATGTAGAAGACAATCCCCAGAACATGCGCCTGGTGCGTAAAATCCTGGTGGCATCGGGTTATGCCGTCATCGAAGCCGTCAACGGCCTGAGTGGGCTGGCTGCCGCCCAGCAGGAAAAGCCTGATCTGATCCTCATGGATGTCAACCTGCCGGACATCAGCGGCCTGGAAGCTGCCCAACGCCTGAAGACCGCCCCGGAAACTGCACCGATTCCGATCATCGCCCTGACGGCCAACGCCATGCACGGCGACCGCGAGACTGCCCTGGCCTCCGGCTGCGATGGCTATCTGGCGAAGCCTGTGATGAAGACGGAACTGCTCAACGCTGTGGCGCTCTTTCTCAAGAAGAGCCACGCCGACCAGCCTGCCGCGGTTCCGGCCAACACTCCGCCGCAGCCGTCCCACGCGCTCGAATGAACCGCCGAGCGGCATCGTTCATCCAGGGCGGGGTCGGCACGACCCCGCCATTTATTTCCGGCATGACCCTATCCTGCCGACGGCAGCCCCCAGAAGATTGCCTTTTCCCCGCGCGAGATCAACACCGAACCGTCCGCGCTGAACTCGACGCGCGTGACTGGCGCAGTGTGCCCGCTGAGCGTTGCCAACGGCGCAGCCGCATCCGGACTCCAGACCTGGACGACTCCATCGGCCCCGCCGCTCGCCAGCAGCCGCCCATCGGGACTGTAAGCCAGCGCGTTGACCGCACCCTGATGACCGCTCAGCGCCCGCCTCTGCGTCAGAGTCCCCGGCGTGCTGGCATCCAGGATCAGGACGCTGCCGATATCCAGCCCAACAGCCAACTGCGTATCGACTTTCGGATTGAAAGTCAACGCCACCACGACGCCTGGCAAGTTGGTGATGCTGTTCAGGATCGTACCCGTAGCGGAATCGGTGATGGTGATGCCTTTGCCATCCGGTGTTGTCGAGGCGACGCGCTGTCCATCCGCTGAGAGCGCCGCTGGTTCGGCTACATTGACCAACGGAACCAGCAGGTTGACGTTGGCCGCGCTCAACGGCAGCGCCTCGCCCACGCTGACCGGCGTCCCCACCAGATTCAGCGGCTCCAGCCAGTAATCGCCGTCGTCGCCTTCCGCCGTCCATCCAATCGCGCCGTTGTAGTTGACCTGCCACCACACGATCTTGTCCAGCAGGCTGCATCGCGGGCCATCCAGTACCACAAACACATCTCCCGACGGAATCTGCCCCAGCAGCTTCCCGCTCGAACCCGGCTGATCGCGCAGCACATTCGGCAGCCCACCTGCCTCGACCCGCGCCTGGGTCCCGACCGCCAATCGCGGCGGCAGATAATCAGAATCGCCAACGGGCGGGCAGGCCGGAGTCGGCTCGGCGGCGGGTGTTGTCCCGCACAGAATAATGATGCGCTGGTCATTGGACACGCGGTAGTCATAGCTGGTTCCATCGTGTATCAGGGTGAACTGAAACCCGCCCGTGACCACATCGCTGTACAGCACGCCCGGCTGCGGGCAGCCCAGCGCGGTCGAGGGGAAGTTCGACTGCACATACGACCAGTTCTGCAAATCGGTCAGCGCGACATTGCGCCCAACCCGGCTGCTGAGATCGGCCAGCGCCGCGTTGATCGGCCCCGGCGCGTCCTGGGCCAGAACTGGCAGCACGACGACCAGCAGCGCCAGCATCAAACCCAACGACAAAGACAGGCGACGGAACATGGGGGATCCTCCGTTTCGGTGGGGTACGCTTCAATCATGCTCGCCCAGTATACACCGCCGCGCCGCCGCCTTCGGGGCAGACTTTGGTCTCACCCTGGTCGTGGCTGAGGGACAAATCAGTGCGGATTTTCATGGTCGATCCGCCCATATGCGACTATGATAAGGAGAACGCACCTGCGACAATCCTGGAGTCACCATGCAGCAGACTCATCCATCCCAACCTGAACTCGGAAAATCGCCTGTACCCATTCGGATGGTTTGGGTTGAGTACATGCGCGCCGTCGCCTTGATCTGGATCGTGCTGGTACATATCTTCGAGCGCGTATTTGGTTACGCCGCCTTCGGCAATCCAGGCGTGAATTGGCCTCCTATTGCTGAGCGGATATCACAGTTCGCGCCCCTCAGCGGTTTCGGCGCCTGGGATGTCCCTGTCAACCTGCTGCGTTATCTGGGGTGGTTCGGCGATCATGGTGTCCAACTGTTTTTGATCATCAGTGGCTTTGGATTGACCTGGGGACTCCTCCAAAAAGGAGCCGGCCCGGTTCTGCCACTACGATCTTTCTACCTCCGCCGCTTCGAGCGCATTTATCCACCTTACTGGTTAGCACACCTTATCTTCTTTGTCCTGGCCTTTGTTCTCCTTACGCTCGAAGTCCGCCACACCAGTCTGACCTTCTACCTGAGCTTGACCGGCTTCCGGCTGACTCCGGCTTCGTTCTACACGATATCGCCTTCCTGGTGGTACATCACGCTGATCGTGCAGCTTTATCTGGTCTATCCGCTGTTGTGGTGGCTACTCAATCGCCTCGGAGTCACTCGCTTCCTCATCCTCAGCGCGGTTGTGGCTTTTGGCATCCGCGCGGTCGGCCTCTCGTTACTGAACGACAGCCTCTACCTGGACATGTGGTCGAGAGGGGCGATCTTCATTACCCGTCTGCCAGAATTCGTCTTCGGCATGTCGCTGGCGGTCTGGCTGCATGACCGCCCCGCCTACGCGGATCGCTGGTTGGCTGGGCCTCCCGGCCTTGGACTCGCGGCGCTATTGCTCATCGGCGGCATAATCCTGTCTTTTGACCTTGTCGGGATGACTGTCGCCCTCTTCATGATTGGCGTTGGTCTGTTCATTCCGCTCTATGCCTTGTGGCGACATCAGGATGAGCCAACCAGCGCCTTGGGCAGGGGCTTCAAGTGGATTGGGCAGCACACCAATTTTCTGTTCCTCATGCACCATCCCTTCGTCAATGTGCTGGTTCCCGCTACTTTAGGCGCGAATCTTCTCGTCAATCTCCCGCGCGGAATCATCGGCGGACTAGCCTCTTTCATCGTCACTATTCCCTTTGCGCTGTTCCTGGAACGGGCTACTGTCTGGGTGCAAACCGTGATGGCTCGCGGCTTCAAGCGTTGGGGATGGGTGCGCGCAGGGGTCATGGCTGCCGCCATAGCCGGTCTCGGGGTTGCGCTTCTGCTCGGTGCTGAGCTGCTCATTCGGCGCTTCAATCCGCAGGAGGTGCGCGGTTGGGGGGAGCGTCCCTCTTTGACGCCCAGCGAGCAGTTCGGTTGGCATTTGATCCCCAACAGCGTCACGAACCTGCGCTGGCTCACCTACGATTATTCCCTTGCCGCCAACAGCCTGGGATTCCCCGGCCCAGAGTATCCGCTTGAACGTACACCCGGCACGCTCCGCATTCTCGTGACTGGCGATGCCTTCTCCAGTGCCGAAGGGGTCAACACCGATCAGTCCTGGCCGCGCCTTCTGGAAACCCGGTTGAATGCCGATCCCTCAAAACCAGGAGCCGAAGTCCTCAACTTCGCCATCACGGGCTATGGCCCGAATCAGTATGCCGCCGTGGTCGAGCATTTCGCGCCCCTCTATCAGCCGGATGCGATCCTCGTCGAGATGTTCGTCAATGACTACCTGGATGTTTTAATGAGCGATGCCGAATTTCAGGCTTCCATTGGTTTTGGGACAACCTCTGCCGCGTCGCCGGTATCCATCGTCGCTCTGGATCACCTCCGCGCCTTCCTGGGATTCAACCTCGGCGAACCCCTCACCGAGTTCCTGACGGGCGCGCCGCGCTTCTCCGGCTATGTGTTCGGGAACCTGCGTGTCTTCGAGCAGCAGGGATGGGATCACGAAGCTGCTGTCCGGGCCGTTCGCGAACGTCTGACCAGCATCAAGCAGACTGCTGATCGCATTGGCGCCGACTTGTGGGTCATCATGGTTCCGGCCTCCGTTCAAATCTGCAATTCAGCCGATCTCCCCTACTTTCCTCGTTATGTGGATTTGACCGACGCGGCTCAGTTCGATCTGGAACGTCCGCAGCGGGATACAGCTATGCTGGCCGAGTCGCTTGGCATGGACTACCGCGACCTGCGTCCCACGCTCCAGGTCTTGTCTGAGCGGGACTGCCCCTATCAGCCCTACAACATGCATTGGCTGCCAGCCGTTCATGAAACAGTCGCCGCCGAGGTGGTCATCATGTTGGAATCTATGAAAAATTCATAGGACGCACGTTGCGCTGGGGCACAATCGCGCATACGATGAGGAGACCGTTTCACCTGCAAGGAGTTTTACCCATGCGAAGTCACGCCCTGCTTCGCCTGTTCTGCATCCTGATCTGGATGAGCCTCTGTCTCGCCATCGCCCCCACGCTGACCGTTGCCCAGGCTGAAAACGACGAGGCCGCCGCCATGTCCATGCTCGGACTGGTGAACGAATGGCGCGTCCAGCAGGGACTCGCGCCGCTGGCTTTGAATCCCATCCTCAATCAGATGGCCCTCGCCCAGGCCAGCTACGTGCTGCCCAAGCTGAAGAGCATCAATGATGAGAGCGAATTCCACCGCGACGCCCAGGGCCGCGATGCCCGCCAGCGAGCTGCGGCCCTCGGCTGGCCCAGCTACGGCCGCGCCGACCGCATCGAGGCCGGCGAGAATGCCGCCGTCGGTTCGGTGCAGTTCGGCCTGCGCTTCTGGAAAGGCTCGGAAATCCATGCCCGCGCCGCCCTCAGCCCTGCTTACCGCGAGGCCGGGATCGCCGCGCTGCCCAACGGCAAGGGAACCTATCTGTTCCTCATGACCTTCGGATCGCGTCCCGGCGTCCTGCCCGTCATGGCCTCGCCTGATGGCAAACAGCTTTACCTGACCACCGAGCAGTCCCGCTACGCCACGGCCAATACGGCGCCCATGCAGCTTCGCGTCTTCGACGCCAGCGGCCAGCCCTTGACCGATACCCTCGCCTGGAAAGCGGTCATCGATCTCCCGACCGCCGCCACCGGGGAAAACATCTACGTTCTGGTGACACAGGGCACAACCCAATCCATCCAGACCGTCGATCTCAAGACCAGTGTTGTCGTCCTCCCGGCCAGTACGACCGTCGCCGCCGCGCCCACGCCCGTCCCCGCCCAACCGACTGCCCCGCCTACCGTTCAGCCGACGGCCGCCCCCGGCGTCGCTCCGGCCACCGCCGTACCGCAGATCGCCCCGACCAATACACCCCTGGCCCAGCCTGCCAGTGTATCCGCCGCCGACATCCTGCTGATCTACAGCCGCAATACCCTGACGCTGGTCAACAACAGCGGCCAGCCCGTCAACCTGATCGGCCTGACGTTGACCGGGCAGGCTGGTAGCCTGACCATCGAACGCTGGCAGCGCGTCTCCAGCTTCCCGATTGACGCCTTCCCGTCCGGTCAATGCCTCAAGGTCAACCGCGCCAGCACCGCCGAAGCCGCGCCGACATCCTGCCGCTCGGTTCGCAGCATCGTCGATCTCACGCCGGAACGGGTTTTCTGGGCGCAGGGCAGCTTCACCGTCCAGCGGGATTCGACCGTGCTGGCGACCTGTGATGCTGCCGCCGGGCAGTGCGCCATCGACCTACCGTGAGGCCGCGTACAGCCCAATCCCGACCGCCACGGCCAGATTGAGCGAATCCACCGCGTCGCTCTGTGGAATGGCGACGCTCACCCCGGCCTGCCGGAACGACTCCGGCAGGCCGCGGCTTTCATTGCCGAAGATCAGCGTGTACGGCGTATCGAACTGCGTATCCGGCAGCGCCGTCGCCCCGTCGCTCATGAAGGCATACAGCCGCCGCCCCGATCCGCCGAAGGCCGCTTGATACGCCCCGAACGTCTCGAAGTAGGCCACATTCACCAGGAACAGCGCCCCCATCGACGCCCGCACGACGCGCGGATCGAAGCAGTCCACTGCGGGCTGAATCAGCCCCAAATCGCGCGCCCCGAACGCCAGGAGAGTCCGCAGGATCGTGCCCAGGTTGCCCATGTCGGCTGGCTCCACGATCACCACATGAGTCGCCGCTGCCTGCAATGGGCTGCGGTACTTCTCGAAGACCCCCACCGCGTAGGTGTTCTCTTTGGCCGACAGGCGCTCGACCAGCTTGTCATCCACGCGCACCGGGATGCCCAGCGGCTCGCACAGCGCCCGAATCTGCCCAATCCCGGCGTTGCGTTCCCCGCTGGAATGCAGCAACACCTCGCGTACCCGCCCGGCTTGATGCCGCAGCATCTCAATGGTCGGGAACACGCCGAAGCTGTATCCATGCGGATCGTCCCGGTCGTACTTCTTCAATCGCATCGCTCATCCTATCTCCGCTGCCCGTCACCTTCAGTGTACCGCAGCCTGAATCCCGAACCCGCAGCTCCTATCCAGGCAAGTCGGGCAGACCGGAGTCCACTTCTCACCACCCCATAAGGTGAGGCTCCCCGATTTCGGCTATAGTAGGGGCGCGGTGGTCGCCGCGCCCATCTGCCCGGCGACACCCCTCGACCGATCTGTTCAGGAGTGAGTTCAAACGTATGCGTAAGCTGATGGTGTGTGTGCTGCTGCTCCTCGGCCTGACGGTTCCTGCCGCCGCGCAGGAGGCGACGCCGGCCGTTCCCGCCTTCCCGCCAGATGGCTCCCGTTATGCGCTGGTGGAGGTTGCCAGCGGCTTCGAGCGGCCCGTCTTCGTCATCGGGGCGAACGATGGCCGCGAGCGTCTGTTCATCGTCGAACAGGGTGGGCGCATCTGGATCATCCAGGATGGCGCGACACTGCCGTCACCCTTCCTGGATGTCTCCGCGCTGGTCAGCCGGGATGCCAACGAACGCGGCCTGCTGGGACTGGCTTTCGATCCCAATTACGCCGAAAACGGCCAGTTTTTCATCAACTACACCGATGTCAACGGTGATACGGCTGTGCTGCGCTACCGTGTCTCCACCGATGATCCTAATCAGGCTGACCCGAACAGCGCCGAATACGTCATCCGGGTCGGCCAGCCGTATCCCAACCACAATGGCGGCGATATCGCCTTTGGGCCGGATGGGTATCTGTATGTCGGCATGGGCGACGGCGGCTCGGCAGGCGATCCACAGCGCCACGGGCAGGACCCGCAGTCGCTGCTCGGCAAGATGCTGCGGCTGGATGTGGATGGCGGCACGCCCTACGCCATCCCTGCCGATAATCCCTACGTGAACGATCCGCGTTTGCTGCCGGAAATCTGGGCCATCGGGCTGCGGAACCCCTGGCGCTTCAGTTTTGACCGGGAAACGGGCGATCTGTACATCGCTGATGTCGGCCAGAACCAGTGGGAAGAGGTCAGCTTCCAGCCGGCGGACAGCCCCGGCGGGGAGAATTACGGCTGGAACATCATGGAAGGGACGCACCGCTATTCCGGCGAACCGGTCATCGAGGGGCTGACTCCGCCCTTCGCCGAGTACAACCACTCGCAGGGCTGCTCAGTGACGGGCGGGTATGTCTATCACGGCGCGGTGCTGCCTGATCTCCAGGGGGTGTATCTCTTCGCGGACTACTGTTCCGGCCTGATCTGGGCCAGCGCCCGCGATACCGACGGCGCGTGGCAGACCAGCCTCTTCAAAGAGAGTGGGCTGGTGGTCAGTTCCTTCGGGCAGGACGACTCCGGCGAACTGTACGTCGTGCATCACGGCGGGGGCATCTGGAAGCTGGTCGCAGCGGGCTAGACAGCGCCCAATCCACAAAGCGAACGAAGAGGCGCGGCCGCATGGCCGCACCTCTTTTGTTTTCACCGAGCGGGCTGGCAGCTAGTCAAAGAACGCCCGCATGACCATCTCGAAGGTGATGAGCGGCGCGATCTTGCCCAGCGTCCACGGCTCGATGCCTGCGTAGTGCCGTTCCAGCAGTGCCCTCACAAAGTCCATGTCGAAGAAGCCGTGCTGCTCAGTGCGCGGATCGTAGAGGATGCTTTCCGCCCAGGGCCGCAGTTCGTGACGCAGGTAGTTTTCGTAGTCGGCGTACAGTGTGGCGTGTTTGGGAAATATCCCTAAACGGCGTCGGATCCGAACACTCCACTCCTGCAGATCGTGGCGCAGATGTTCAGTCGTGGGCAGGAATTCCTGCTTCTCCCACGGAATTAGCACCAACCTGGGAGTCTCACGGGTAATGAGTTCGCGGTAAAGGGTACGCGGGCCACGCACTTCTGGTCGCAGGGAATACACGTAGTCGATCAGGGCGTAGTCCCAGTATGGGAACCGTTCTTCCAGATGGGACCGGCCAAACGTGATCATGTTCTGCGTCAGGCGCATACAGCGCTGGTCAATGTAGAAGAACTCGGCGGCATAGTGCGGTCGAGCCTGCCAGTAGGGATGGAACAGGCTGCAAAACTCGTCAATGAGCATGCCTGTGGTCTGACGCTGGAAATCGGGCTTCAGCAGCAGCCCCATTTCCGCATCGGTCAGTCCGGGCCAGGTGAATTCCTGGTTGAAACGGTGAAAAAGATTGACGACAAGTGCGCTTTCGTTGACGGGCTGATTATTGAAGCGGTTCACGAGAATGGCCTGCCCCAGTACAGCAGCGCCGTCCCAGCCGCTCAAGTTGTAGTCCATCAATCCGCGCAGTTGAGGAAGCATGTGTATGCCATGCATGTGGATCCAACTGGCAAATCCCTCGGTGAGCCTGAAATGCATATCCAGGTTTTCGAGTACCCAATTCCCGTTAGGTAGGTCAAACCAATGATGTTGACTACCGGCGGCATGGGCAATCTGTGCCGCATAATACACATCCCGGCAGCCTGCTGCCCCAAACGTAGCACTTACGGGGGGTGGATTCCGGCGGGGCATCAAACCGAGAAGGGTACGCGAGTCCAACCCTCCGCTCAGGAACACACCTGGGCGAAGTTCTCCCTCAGAGCGCCGCTCAACAGCGCAGCGCAGCAGCCGCCCCACCTCTTGCACCGCTTCCTCAAAACCCACTGACGAACGATCCGCGATGTGCGACCAGTCCCAATAGGTGTGGCTGCGATACGAACCAGTCCGCACGTCCATCTCCGTCACCGTGGCGCGGGGGTACAAGCTGATTCCATCGTGAAACGTCCGGTAGCCAAAGAGCTGCTGGAAGCGCAGATACTCCAGTGCTGCAATCTGATCAAGTCGGCGACTGACGAAGGACGCGGAGACTACACCTTTGACCTCTGGGGCGAAAACCAGGTGTTGGCTATCCCGCCAGACATAATGGGAATATGTGCCAAACCGGTCGTTTGCCAGAACAAGACGCTGTTTGTTCACATCGTAGACGGCAATGAAGAAGGCACCGTCGAGGTGAGATGCGAAATCGGTGTCATAGGCGAGGAATGCGGCCAACGCTAGGGCTTCATCGGACGTATCAAGCGGCAGATCATGTCCTGCCGCGGCCAGAGTCTGGCGTAGTTCTGCCTGGTTGTAGAGTTCCCCACTCATGAACATCAGGTGCTGCCCATCACGGCTCCGGGTCGGTTGAGGGTCGCGGTTGAATATCCCAATCCCGATGCGGCCCAGTCCGATTGGAGCATCGGCAGCTACCCAACGGTCACAGATATTCCACGGTTGGTGAGTCAAGCGTTTCTGGGTGTTTTCACACCATTCGGTCAGATGTGTGCGATGCGTAAGGTCTATGATCCCAAAAATGCCGGACATGGGACACCTCAGTGTGAGCAGAGGTTCTGCCAGGAAAAACTGGTGCAGCGCTGACAAAGTCCTCTACAGGACATTGTATAGCTATCTGAATGAAGATTTCCATAGACATTACGGGTTCATAGTGTCTGCCGACTCATCGGGTTTTGCAGGCGATACACGGACGAAGGTCGGATGGCGGCTTTTGCATATGCGGAGTGTTGATTCGATTATGGGCTGCGCGGGCGGGCAATCTGGATTATTCTAGAAGGCAGACCTTTCCGGTCTGAGGGTTCCGGCTGGATCACAGGATGGGTTTCGCCGCCATGTTCCCCGCATCGCCTTTCATGCGTGCGCCGCTGCCGGATCGGGCGCGGCAGCCCGGCATCGTCCTCGATCTGGAGACGCGGCTGGATGACGGCACGCCCTGGTGCTTCGGCTGGCAGACGCCGGATGACCGCTTTCACATCCGGGTAGTGGATCGCTACTATGAAGGCCAGCCGCTGCCCTTCGGTGACTGCGAAATCGGGATGATCTCCGACGAGACGACCGGGTGGGAACTGTTCGCGGAAGCGGCGGCGCTCTGGCCGGGGCCGGTGCATCATTGGGGCAGCTTCGAGAAGGGCGTGCTGCGGAAGACCGCGCCGGAAGCGGTCATCGCCGCGCTGGACGAGCGTCTGTACGATCTGAACGCCGCGCTGCGCCGTTCGATCCTGCTGCCGTTCAAAGGAACCGGCCTGAAGAAAGTCGCTGTGTATCTGGGTTTCCGCTGGCCGGAGTACGACAGCGCCCTGCACTGCTGGGCGGATTATCAGGGCTGGCTGCTGGAAGCGGACGATGACGCGCTGCGCCGCGCCTGCGCTTACAACCGCGCCGATGTGGAAGCGACCGTGCTGGTCTGGCGCTGGATGAATTCGCTGGAGCGGTCATAGCACAGGATTTCCAATCAGGGCTATACTGAACGCAGCAATCAGAGGAACCCACCCGCACCATGCGCGATACGCAGGCCATCATCGAGCGCGTCTCCCGCCTCAGCGACTCCGTTCAGCGGCTGCATCTGGCTGTAGACGACTCGCTGCTCCAGATCAAGCCCGGTCAATCCCTGCTGGCGCGGGTGCTGCCGGAACGCTGGGACCCGTACCTGCGGGAACAGTGGTGGCCGGTCGGCATCCTGGAAGGCCAACTGGTGGTGGAACGCCCCGGCAACCTGGGTTATGAACCGGGGCAGGCCGTTTCGCTGCTGGCGCCGGTCGGGCAGCCGTTTCGCTACAAGCGCAACCTCCGCAACGTCCTGCTGATTGCCGACCATGCCCTGCCCATCCCGCTGCTGATGGCTGTGCCCGCGCTCATCGGCAACCGGGTGAGCGTGACGCTGGTGCTGGCGGGGATGGAAGCGCGGCGCTATCCGACCCAGGTGCTTCCGCCCGAAGTCGAAGTGATCCATGCCGATGATGATCTGGGCTGGCCGAAGCAGGTCATGACCTTCGGTTGGGCGGATCAGATTTTCGTCGTGGTCAGCGCCGATGACGAGATGGGGCGGATGCAGCGCCTCTGGACGCGCATCCGCGAACTGCGGGCGGAAATTCCCCAGTACTATCTGTTTGCCGTCGCCCAGCCGATCCTGCCGTGCGGGGCGGGAGCCTGCGGCGCGTGCCTGGTGGCGCTGCGCGAAGGCGCGGTCTGCACCGTCTGCCTGGACGGGCCGGCCATCGACATGACCAAGCTGCCGTTTGAGTGACCCGGTTCGAGGACCCACGATGGCGATTCAACTGACCCGACCGGACAAGAACAGTCTGATTGTAGAGAATCCGGTGATGCCTAGTGCCGGAACGCTCGGCTTCGGCGACACCTATTCCGGGCTGATCGAGTACGAGAAACTGGGAGCTTTCGTCACCGCGCCGGTGACGTATCACCCGTTCAAGGCGGCCGTGGGCACGCGCGTCGTCCACCTGGACGGCGGGATGCTGATGCACACCGGCCTGCCCAATCCGGGCATCAGCAAGGTGTTGGCGCGTCACCGTCAGGCGTGGGCGGCTATGCCCGTCCCGATCATCCTGCACATCGTCGTCACCAGCTTCGAGCATGTCCGCAAGTGCGCCAGCCGCGCCGATGCCGACCGGATCGCCGAGAAGATCCAGGCCATGCTCGGCTCGCGGCCGACCGTCGTCATCCGTTAGCGGCGGCTGGGCTGGGAACAAACTGCCGGTCGTTTGACCCGAATCAATG